>JAENXO010000306.1 GCA_016649455.1 Gemmatimonadota bacterium
CCCACAATTGCGCCTGCCCCGAACCCGATCGCGGCTCCCGGTCCGGACGCGGCCACCGCGCCTCCGATCACGGCTCCGGCCGCGACGTCGCCCCAACTCCAGCGTTCGAGAAACGGCTGAACCGCCAGTAACGCCGCTCCGCCGACTGAAGCGCCAATCACTCCAGCGACGAATGAATTCCCGACAAGCGAAGCGTCCACCGCGCCCAGTGTCGCACCGGCCAGGCCTCCGACAATGCCTCCACCGATCGCTGCCGGTCGGACGCATGCCGGACCCTCGTAAGTCCGGGTGCACGGCATCAGCGCTCCCACCGCACCGAGCACGGTGCCCGAGTAGGCGCCAAGCGCCGCGCCACCAACAGCCGCCCACGTCGATCCCTCCGTGGAATCGGTCGTCTCCTGGCCCCGCAGCCCTGCGGAACCACCGGACAGGGCGAACAGCCAGATCGCGCCGATGCTACCGGCGGCCCGGAAAACGCTCATCATGCTCGTCAGAAGAAGTTGAATCCGGTCCCCAGGCTGAATGCCCAGCGACTCCCGGTGACGTCAGAACCGAACCTGTACCCTATGTCGATTCTCCCTGTCTGTGCCCCGGACGCGCGGGCCGAGCCGGTTCTCAGTCCGACTCCGAAGTTACCCCCCGATCTCGGGTTCTGCTCGGGATACCAGGCGCCTCCGTAGTCCAGGAACCCGGCAACTCCGAGACCGAACAGGCCGAGCAGCGAATCCCATATGTACCAGCGGTACTCGATAGTGCCTACGGCGGCGCGGGTGCCCACGAATGAGTGAGGATCGAAAGACCGCGGTGCCCTGTCGAACCCCAGGTCGAATTCGGATCCCGGCGGAGGATTGTCGAGCACGCCACCGAGGAGCCTGAGCAACACGGCGTGTTTCCGCCCCGGCTTCGCGGCTGCGCTTACGTTCAGCACGACCCGGCCGGAGTCCACTCCCGCGCTGGTGAACAGGGCGTTCGCCGAGATATCGACTCGCAGGAAGACCGGACCCGTGCGGCCCCCGGTTCCAGCCCTGGCCACCAGCCCGATTCCATCCCGATCGTAACCAAAGGCACTGGGGGCGATGCGCACACCGCCGATAGCGTATGGACTGAGGTTCACGTCCTCCCTGCTGAACCCGTTCAAGTACTGGAACACCGTGAATCGATCCCGCCGCGTCTCCACGAATCCCCCGATCCAGCCCTTTACGGAATCTGGTGGGGCGAGGACCGATGCGGTGTCGTATTCCGACAGATATCGGTCGTTGCGGAGTACTCCGTCCACTCCGACCCGCAGGAAGCGACCACTTTTCGCCTGCGGCGCCCATCCGATCGACAGGCTGTTACCGAATCCGCGATAGCGATACTGGGTCGTGTCGGTCAGCGTTTCCGACAGGACCCGATACTGGGGAATGTGGCGATTCGAGAAATCCCCGGCGTAGCCTACGGCCCGCCTGTCCTCCGCCGAGCGCCAGGGGTCTCCGACGTACCACTGACCGATGTCGCCATCGCTGAGGCCAGAGTAGGCACCTGCCACATCGAGCTGCGTGCCAAATACCCGCCGAAAGCGACTATCGATCTCGAACGCGCTCCGATCGACGTCTTTTCGCCAGGCGATTCTCGCCTGGTTGCCGGTGCCGAGCAGGTTCTTCTCCGAGAGGCCGATCTTGCCGGTCAGGGTTTCGCCGGAGAACGAAAACCGGAAGATCGGCTGCGTGCTCCATGCGTCCTGTGTTCGCACCTTCACGACGAGACTGTCGCCCCGACTGATCGTGTCGACGGACACATAGCGGAACAGACCCAGGTTACGAAGATTGCGTTCCGTCTCCGCGAGCTGAACGGAATCGAGTGTGCTGCCGGGCCCGAACAGCAGCTCCTTCTCCACCACCCGCTCCCGTGTCTGGAAACGAACGGAGTTCATGAACCGGAAGATGAAGTTCTTGCGGATTTCCGCTTCGGAGAAGACATTCTCAGTCTCGATCTCCACGGCGTCGATCACGGATGGCGATGTCTGGGGTTCGGCTACTTGGCCCACAGCAGGCCCGGCGAAGCGGAGGATTGCTCCGATCGCGAATACCGACTGGATCGCAAGTCGGGCGGTGGGCTTGGGCAGGTATCGAGTCGTCACGGGTCTCCCGTTGACGATTGCAGATGAACCAGCAGAGCGAGCGGGGAAGATAGCCATTCGCCGTCCCGAAGCGAGCAAGCTTGTTGCGATCCGTGGAGATACGTATATTTTCGACTACTTCGGCAAGAAATTGGGGATTGAGCGCATCCGTCCCAGTGATCACCCAGGAGGAGGGATATGAATTACCTTCGTTCGTTGCTCGTGCTCTGTGCCGGGCTCCTCGTCGTCTCGCAGCCGCTCCAGGCGCAGGAAAAGTGGGGGCAGCGCGGACTCGAGATCAACGCGTTTTACGGTGTGCTGAGCGGCATCGGGGGCGGGGAGACGGAAGCTGACCCGACCCAGTTCCAGATCAGCAACAGCAGTTACTTTGGCGGACGTCTCGGATACGTGTTCGGGGGCGGCTTCGGTATCGAGGGCTTCTTCGGATACCTGACCGGCGCCGAAGCCACGTTTGCGGGCCTAGGCAACCCGCGGAACGAGAACTCGTCCTTCCAGGACGACGCCGCAGAGGCAGTCAACTACGGCGGTGATCTCGTTTACTGGTTCCAGCTTGGCAAGAACGCCCAGATTGGAGCGCTCGCCGGTGCTGGTTGGTCGGCATTCTCGATCGACAGTGTCCGGGTTCCCGATGTATCCAATCCGGGCGCTTACGGTGACGGCCTCGCCGATTCAGGTTGGGAAGGCGCCTTTACGTGGAACTACGGCGCCGCGGTGAAGTTCTTCATCACGCGCTCGCTCGCAATAAGGGTCGACTGGCGGAACTATGTCTCGCCCGACGGTCTCGAGCGCTATCGCTGCACGGTCAACGGCTACTACGAGTGCACCGACGTCGACGAGCGGATCCTCGAGCCGAAGACGCTGATGTTCACCGAATTTTCGGGCGGACTGTCGCTCTTCCTCGGCGGACCGAAGGACTCCGACGGCGACGGCGTGCCGGACGATCGGGACCTGTGCCCGAACACTCCGAAGGGCGTGGCGGTCGACGATAACGGTTGCGCGTTCGATGATGACATGGACGGCGTGCCGAACTATCTCGACAACTGCCCGGACACGCCGCAAGGCGCGACGGTCGACGCCAGCGGCTGCCCGATGGACAGCGATGGCGACGGCGTTTATGACGGAATCGATCAGTGCCCGAACACGCCTGCCGGCGCGACGGTTGACAGCCGCGGCTGCCCGACCGACAGCGATGGCGACGGCGTGTACGACGGAATTGATCAGTGCCCGAACACTCCGCGTGGCGCGACGGTCGATGCGACCGGCTGCCCGATGGACAGTGACGGCGACGGCGTCTACGACGGAATCGACCAGTGCCCGGGTACGCCCGCTGGCGCGACGGTCGACGAGCGTGGCTGCCTGGTGTCGATCGAGCTCACGGATGTCGAGTTCGAGTTCGACAGCTATCAGCTGACACCTGCTGCGGCTGCCTACGTGCGCGAGATGGCTGACGCGATCGCCGAACAGGCAGATCCGAACGGCACGGGAATTCTCGAGCTGCGGGGTCACACCGACTCGCGTGGCGCGGCCGAGTACAACCAGATGCTCAGTGAGCGTCGGGCGCAGGCCGTCCTCGACTACATGCTCGAGGTCGATATCGATATTGCTGGCTTCCGGGCGCAGGATCGGATCCGGGCCGTCGGCTTCGGTGAGACGCAGCCGATTGACACGAACGACACGGATGAGGGACGTCAGCGGAACCGGCGGGTGGAGTTCTACATCATTCGCTAAGCTGACCGGATTCGTCCGGAGGAAGTAAGCAGAAGGCCCGTCCCGCAGTAGCGGGGCGGGCCTTTCGCTTATTCAGGTGGCTGGAAGGAACGCGGCGCGATATCCGTCTCTCCGGTCAGGGTGTCGTGGTGATCTCCGGCCTGATGCCGTA
>JAENXO010000541.1 GCA_016649455.1 Gemmatimonadota bacterium
CCCGGAGCCGGAACTGCGGGACCGCGCCGTGGCCGGAGGTCAATGGCTCCTGGAACATCCCGGCAAGCGCATTGCGTGGCGAACCCGCCTGTGGCTGCGCTGGAATCCCGACCGGAATCCACTCGAGATGGACATGCGGCTCCGCGGCTGGCCGTGGATGGAAGGAATGTGGGGCTGGGTCGAGCCGACGTCGATCGCGCTTATCGCGTTTCGGTCCCTCGGCGAACGGCTCCCGCAGTCGGGCGTCAGCCAGTCGATCGAAGACGGCGAGGCTTTCCTGCTCGGCCGGACGTGCCCGGACGGTGGCTGGAACCACGGACTCGGTCGCTCGCACGATGAAGACCTGTGGCCCTATCCCGATACGACGGCGTTCGCTCTCCTGGCTCTGGGACCGGACCGGTCTGACGAAGCCGTGGGGGAGGGAATTTCAGCTTTGTGGAGGATGCTCGAGAGTCCGGTTTCCCGGCTGAGCACGGCGCTCGGCATCCTGGCGTTCGAGAGTTTTGGAGAGAACACGGATGAATTGCATCAGCGGCTGGTGCGGGAGTGGGCGGACCCGTTTCCACCGCCCACCACACGCACGCTGGCCCTGTCATTGATGGCAGCCCGCGGCGACAGTCTCGGAGCCGCCGCGGGATCCGTCGGTGCAGGGAAACGGGGGACCCGTGGCTGATCGCCGCGAATTCGTCCGGGTCACGAGCGGGGCGACAGTCGCGCTCGGTCTCGCCGGCTGTCGTGAGCAGCGGGAACCAGGCCCATCGTGGGATCCGTCGGCCTACGTGAAGCCCGATCGTTCTCCGGTGGCGATTCTCGCTGCCGAGACCTACGGGGAGGAGCTTCCCGACCTCGTGTCGCGCGGGCTCGCCATGTTCCCGGAAGTTCGGATCCGGGACCGCCGGGTGCTGCTCAAGCCGAATTTCGTAGAAGTCGATCAGGCCGGCGTGATCAACACGCACCCGCTGGTGCTCCACGCGGCGATCGAGGCGTTCCGGCGGGCAGGCGCCGCCGAGGTCGTCGTAGGCGAGGGGCCGGGACATCGACGCGATACGGAGTATCTGCTGCGCGAGACGGGAATCGGTCCCGTGCTGCGCGACACCGGGGCGCGATTCGTGGACCTCAACCTGGATGACGTGACCCGGGTCCCGCTGCTCGGACGGTTCGGATCCCTCGGATCCCTCTACCTGCCCGACACCCTGCTCGGGGCGGATCTGCTCGTTTCACTGCCCAAGCTCAAGACACACCACTGGGCCGGCGTCACGCTGTCCCTGAAGAACATGTTCGGGATCATCCCGGGGGGCGTGTACGGGTGGCCGAAGAACGCCCTGCACATGGCGGGAATCGGCAACAGCATCCTGGACATCAACGCCACCCTCGCGCGCATGGATCGGTTCACGATCGTCGATGGGATCGTGGGCATGGATGGTAACGGCCCGATCCAGGGAGAGCCCCGGCCAGCCGGAGTCATGGTGATGGGAGTCGACCACGTCGCCGTCGACGCGACGTGCTGCCGGCTGATGAATATCGCGCCCGAGCGGGTCGACTATCTGCGACGCGCCTCGATGTTCCTCGGGAATCTGACCGCCGACAGGATTGATCAGCGAGCGGAACACGTCTCCAGCCACGAGACGGTCTTCCTGCTGATTGACGACTTCGCCTGGCTCAGGGCCGTTCCGGCGAGTTCACCCGGGTGAGTCCACGCAGCACTCCGGCGGTCAGGACGACCACGGCGACCAGCTGGACCAGGTGGAATACTCCGTTCTGATCCAGCGGCACGCCGGCGAGCTCCAGCGTCACCGAACTCTGCTGCACGGCCGCGGCGAGCAGGTTGAGGGTCACGCCGACGGCCATCAGGGCCGCTCCCGCCACCCGGGGACGAACTGCCGCGTCAAGGTACAGGACCAGCGCGGCGAGCATCGCGACGGCCTCATAGGCGATGAACACGCGGAACGTGCCGGAGCCGACCCGGGTGATCGCAAAGAACCCGAATCCCAGCACGATCATCCACGGCAGAGCCCGCCGTGCCGCCGGCTCCCCG
>JAENXO010000222.1 GCA_016649455.1 Gemmatimonadota bacterium
AGCCCGATTCGCTTCTCCTTCGCCATCGGTCTAGTCGACCTCCTCAACCACGACCAGGTGCGAGACGGTCCGGATCATCCCGCGGATCGCGGGACCATCCTGTTTCTCGACCTCGTCCTGATGATGTTTCAGGCCCAGGGCGCGCAGAGTCGCCTGCTGGTTCCGCGGGGCGTTCGACCCGCTTCGAACCTGCTTGATTCGCAGAATATCAGCCACGCATCGCCTCCCGTACGGTCTCGATGTCGATTCCACGCTCGCGCGCGATCTGCTCTGGCGTGACGAGGCTCTGAAGCCCCTGCATGGTCGCTGCGACCACGTTGAGCGGATTGTTCGATCCCAGACTCTTCGTAAGGATGTCCTGGACTCCCGCGCAGTCGAGCACGGCTCGAACCGGGCCGCCGGCGATCACGCCCGTTCCCGGACCGGCCGGCTTCAGAAGTACTCGACCCGCCCCATAGCGCCCCATCTGCTCGTGCGGAATCGTGCCGCCGACAATGGGAATCTCCACCATCGTGGTGCGGGCACGCTCGAGTCCCTTGCGGATCGCCTCGGCGACCTCGTTGGCCTTGCCGAGCGACGTTCCGACCCGACCCTGTCCATCTCCCACAGCCACGAGCGCCGTGAACGAAAATCTCCGTCCACCCTTCACGACCTTCGAGACCCGGTTGATGTGGATCACATTCTCTTTGAGGTTGTCACCCTCGTCCCGCCGCCTGCTCTGCTTCTTCGCCATGCTCCGTGCTTTCCCTACTGCGCCGGAATCGGTCGATCAGACCGACCCGACTGAGTCGTCATAGGATCAGAAATCCAGACCGCCTGCGCGTGCACCGTCCGCGAATGCCTTCACGCGGCCGTGATACCGGAATCCCGCGCGGTCAAACACGACGCGCTCGATACCGGCCTCTTTCGCCCTCTCGGCGAGCGCAAACCCCGCCCTGTAGGCCGCCGCGACTTTCGCGGACATTCCCTCGGCCACTTCGCCGTCCGTCGGAGCCGACTGCGTAGAGAGCCCCAGCAGAGTCACGCCGCGGTCGTCGTCCACGAGCTGGCCTTCCATGTTCCGCAGACTGCGGAACACCACGAGCCTCGGGCGTTCGCCCGTTCCACTCATCTTCTTGCGAACGCGGATGTGCCTGCGAGCTCTTCTCGCCCGCCGATCCGCAGATTTGGTTCCCGCCATTCTCATTCCTCCGAAACGAACCGCCCGGACCGAACTTCGGTCCGTGCGAATCCCAGACACTCGGTTCAGATCAGACGCCAGCGCCAGCGGCCTTACCGGCCTTCCGCCGGACCTGCTCTCCGCGGTATCGGATTCCCTTACCCTTGTAGGGCTCGGGCTTCCGGACGCGACGAATCTGCGCCGCTATCTCCCCGACCTCCTGCTTGTCGATCCCTCGCACGTGCAGCAGCGTGGGCGTTTCGACCACCAGATCCACTCCCGGCGGCGCCTCGAACGGCACTGGCTTACTGTAGCCGACGTGCAATTCGATGTCCTTGCCGGTCTGCAGGGCCCGGTATCCGACCCCGTGAATCTCCAGCGACCGCTCGTAGCCTGTGGTCACACCCTCGACCATGTTCGCGATCAGCGTCCGCGTCAGTCCATGCATCGACCGGTGGCGCGGCTGATCCGTGGGACGGGTCACGAGGATCTCTCCATCCGTCAACTCGATGCCGAGCTCCGGATCGAACGAACCTTCGAGTGCGCCCTTGGGTCCCTTTACGGCCACGCGACTGCCGTCAAGCGTGACATCGACGCCGCCCGGCACGGGGATCGGCTGTCTTCCGACTCTCGACATTGCGATTCCGCTCCTAGTACACGGTAGCGATGACCTCGCCGCCCACACTGCGGCGCCGAGCATCGCGATCCGTCATGACACCCTGGCTGGTCGAGAGAATCGCGATTCCGAGTCCGGACCGGACCTTCGTGACCTCGCTCGCCCCGACGTACTTCCGAAGACCCGGGCGCGACACCCGGCGGATCGAACGGATCACGGGACGCTCGTCCTCGGTGTACTTCAGATACACGCGCAGAACGCCGAACGCCCCGTCGTCCAGGACCTTGTAGCCGTGAACGAAGTGGTTCTCGGTCAGAATCCGGGCGATCTCGATCTTCTGTTTCGATACCGGCATGTCGACTCTTCGATGTCCGGCCGCGCTTGCGTTCCGAACCCGGGTCAACATGTCGGCAATGGGATCGTTCATGCTCATCGTATTACCAGCTCGCCTTCCTGACGCCCGGGATCTCCCCGCGCAGGGCCTGCTCCCGGAAACAGATCCGGCAGAGGCCGAATTTCCGGATGTAGGCGCGGGCACGACCACAGCGGTTGCAGCGGCGGACCAGCCGCGCGCTGTACTTCGGCTTCCGTTTCGCCTTCTCGACCAGGGACTTCTTCGCCATCTAACTCTCCTCTGACGCCCGACTTCCAGGCGCGTCCAATTCAGACGACAACCGGGGTCTCTTCGCGAAATGGGAATCCCATCTCGCGCAGCAGAACCAGGCCCTCGTCATCCCGATTCGTGGTGGTCACGAACGTGATATCCATGCCGTGGACGCGGACGATTGCATCGTAGTCGATCTCCGGGAAGATCATCTGTTCCCGGATACCAACCGTATAGTTGCCGCGACCATCGAAGGCCCGGCCATTGAACCCGCGAAAGTCCCGAATCCGGGGAACCGCCGTGCTGATGAAGCGGTCCAGGAATTCGTACATCCGGTCGCCCCGCAGCGTCACCTTTACCCCGATCGGCATCCCGTCACGGAGATTGAAGTTCGACACGGACTTACGGGCACGAGTCACGACGGGTCGCTGACCGGAAATCCGGGCGACCTCTTTCACGACCGAGTCCAGGAGCTTCGGATCGTCCTTTGCGTCTCCGAGTCCGACGTTGATCACGACCTTCTCGATCTTCGGAATCTGCATCGAATTCTCGAACCCGAACGTCTCGGCCAGCTTCGGGACCACTTGCGAATCGTAGTGCTGTCTCAGCCTTGGCTGCATCTTCTGCATTCCGCTCTATGTGTTCCGATCCAGGATCAGGCCCGAGGAATCGGGTTTCCGCTGCGCACGGAGATCCGTTCCTTCGTCCCATCCGCGTCGATACGGACCCTGAATCGCGTCGGCTCATCCGTGTTCGGATCGATCAGCATCACGTTCGAAGCCCGGATCGGCGCCTCGAATGACACGATCCCGCCTTCGGGGTTCGCCTGCGACGGAGCCTGGTGCCGCTTACGGATATTGACTCCCTCGACCACCACCTGCCGTTTGCTCGGGATGACCCGCAGAATTACTCCCCGGACACCCTTGTAGTTTCCGGACAGCACCTGAACCTGGTCGCCCCTGCGGACGTGTATCTTGTTCCGACTCATGGTCTCGCGGCTCCTCAGATCACTTCCGGGGCGAGCGATACGATCTTCATGAATTTCTTCTCCCGCAGTTCGCGGGCGACGGGTCCGAAGATCCGGGTCGCGCGCGGCTCACCGTTATCATTGATGATGACGGCTGCATTCTCATCGAAGCGGATGTACGTACCATCCGCGCGTCGGATTTCCTTGGCCGTCCGAACGATCACGGCCCGGGCGATCTCGCCCTTCTTCACGGTACCGCCGGGAATCGCGTCCTTGATGGTCACGACCACGACGTCACCGAGGCTGGCGTAGCGCCTCCGGGAACCGCCGAGCACCCGGATACACAGTGCGCGACGGGCACCGGAATTATCGGCGATCCGCAGCACTGTCTCCTGCTGGATCATCGCTTCAGCCCTCCTGTACGGGTCGCTCGAGCAATTCGATGACCCTCCAGCGCTTCTTCTTGGACAGCGGACGAGTCTCTTCGATCACGACCAGATCGCCCTTACGGAACTCGTTCGCTTCGTCGTGCGCATGGTACTTCTTCTGCCGCTTCACCTGCTTGCCGTACAGCGGGTGCGCCATCTGGCGCTCGACCGACACCACGACCGTCTTCTCCATGGCATCGCTGACGATCCGGCCCTGCCGCCGCTTGCGTTGGCCGGTCGCATCCTGTGTTGCCTCAGACATCGGACTCTCCCGCGGCCTGTGGCTCGCGCTCTTGACGAATCGTCAGCAGCCTGGAAACCTGCCGACGGAGTTGACGGAGAAGCGCTGGATTTTCCAGCTCTTCGTAGCTCCCGCGATATCGGAGGTTGAACAACTCCGCGCGCGTCTTCTCGACCTCATCATCGATCTCGTCGATGGTCAGTTCCCGAATATCTCTTGCTTCCATCATCTCAGTCCTCACGAATCAGGAAGCGCGTCTTCACGGGGAGCTTTGCCGCAGCGAGCTCCATGGCGCGGCGCGCCACCGATTCCTCCACTCCCTCCAACTCGAACATCACGCGTCCGGGCTTGACCACGGCGACCCAACCTTCGGGGTTCCCCTTACCCTTGCCCATCCGGGTCTCGGCCGGCTTGGACGTGATCGGCTTGTCCGGAAAAATCCGGATCCAGACCTTGCCGCCGCGCTTGATATGCCGCGTCATCGCGACACGAGCGGCCTCGATCTGCCGATTGGTGATCCAGGCGGGCTCGAGGGTCTGCAGGCCGAAATCACCGAAGGAAATCCTGTTTCCCCGGCTGGCCTTGCCCTTGATCTTCCCCTTCTGCTGCTTCCGGTACTTCACACGTTTGGGAGAAAGCATTTCGTCCTACGCGTTGCCGCCGGCCGTGTACGTCTGGCCGCGGCGGTCGTCAACGACCTCACCCCGGAAAATCCAGACTTTCACGCCGATCGCTCCATATGTCGTCTTCGCCATCGTAGAGGCGTAGTCGATGTCCGCCCGCATCGTATGCAGCGGGACCCGCCCCTCGTGGTAGCCTTCCGTCCGCGCGATCTCCGCGCCGCCAAGCCGGCCAGCGCACTGGATCTTCACGCCCTCCGCGCCGGCACGCATCGCCGACTGCAGCGCCCGTTTCATGGCGCGGCGGAAGCTGATCCGCTGCTTGAGCTGGTGCGCGATGCTGTCCGCGACGAGCTGGGCGTCCACTTCGGGTCGCTTGATCTCCTCGACGTTCACCGAGACCTCGGAGTCCGTGAGAAGCGACAGCTCGTCGCGCAGCTTGTCCACCTCGGCGCCACGCTTGCCGATAACCACTCCCGGCCGGCCCGTGTGGATCGTCACCACGATCTTCGTCGGCTTCCGCTCGATCTCCACGTTGGAGATCGCCGCGTGGTCAAGCCTCGC
>JAENXO010000434.1 GCA_016649455.1 Gemmatimonadota bacterium
CGGGCCGGTGCCGACGAACGCCTGGACCGACTGAAAGCCGGGACTGGCGATCAGTTCCCTGCGTGCCCGGAGGTCTGGATTCCGTTCGATCGCCTGGTTCGCCTCGGCGGCCGAAGCAGCCCGAACCTCGTGGGTGAACGTGTCCATCCGCAGCCAGCCGCCGGCAGTTCGGAGCAGGAGACCTCCGGACCCGGATGCGTCGGGGACGATCATGTCGACCTGCCGCCCGAGGCGAACCTCGTCCATCCACCTGTAGCTGTCGGGATCGAGCGCGAACAAACGTCCGTCGAGCACTGCCAGCCACAGGGTACGATCCAGCCGATCGAAGGCCATGGCCGTGACCTCGACGTCGGGCCAGCCGTCCTCCCGGGTCAGTGGGGCCTCCCAGCGCCGGAATACGTCCCGGTTCACCAGCATCCCGCCCGAGGTTGCGGCGAAGAGTCGATCCGATGAGCGCGCGAGCGCGGTCACGAAGCCGAAGTCCGCCACCAGCACTCGGTCCTGGGGTCTCCAGTGGCCGCCGCCGATCTGCGCGCGGGCTTCGGGCGCGAGAACCGACAGGATCAATGCGACGGCGGGGACCGCCAGGCGCCTCACAGGTCCGGTCCGCCACCAGGCCTGGCGGCATGGGCTCCAGCGAAGATCACCGGTCCATGAAAGGAACCCGGCAGCGCTTCGATCGCCCGGCGTATCGGCGGAATGCGGTCAGGGATGTCAGATGCGGCATGTCCCGTTGGATTCCCGCCGGCTTCGGCCGCGAGCCCGGAGATGAACAGAGCACACATCGCGGAATCAGGACCGTCGGCACCGGATGCCATGAGCGCCGCAATCAGGCCTGATAGCACATCGCCGGTTCCGCCGGCCGCGAGGGCCGTTCCCCCGACGGTGGCTACTCGCAGAGGCCCGTCGACCGCCGCCACCAGGGTCGGGGCCCCTTTCAATACGACCGTGCACCCGAACCGCTCCGCAGCCTCCCGCGCATACTCCGGCGAATTCGCCACGATCGTCTGCGGATCGGTGCCGAGCAACCGCGACAGCTCGCCCGGATGCGGCGTGAGGACGTCTGCCGGGCGGAGCCTCTCGACCAGGGCATCGACCGCCCCCTCCCACACGCTCAATCCGTCCGCATCGAGCACGACCGGCCGCTCTCCCCGCCCCTCCAGCACCCGCGCGACGAGGTCGCGCTTCCCCTCGTCGCGTCCCAGGCCGGGTCCGACTGTCAGAGCATGGCTCCACTCGATCGCCTCGATCACCGCGACCGGTTCGTCCCAGGAGGAAAAGACCGCGCCCGGGACGGTGGACTGGAGAATTGCGCGGTTCGCGGGGTCGCTCACCGAGCGCACGATCCCGGCGCCCCCGCGCACGGCAGCACGAACGGCGAGAGTCGCGGCACCCGCCATACCCTCCTGCCCGGCCACGATCGCCACGTAGCCGGCGCTTCCCTTGTGCGCGTTCGCCGTGCGCCGGGGCAGTACTTCCTGGACCCAGCGTCCGGTGATTGCACGGGCGCCGAATCCGGTCTCGGGCGGCGGGAACCCGATTTCGACTGCCTCGATCACCCCGGCGAGATTCCTGGCCGGGAAGCGCAAGAGACCGAGCTTGGGCCACCCGAAGGTCACGGTGAGATCCGCCTCGACGCAGGCCCCGGGGACGAGACCCGTATCGAGATCCGCGCCGCTCGGTCCGTCCACCGCCACGACGGGCAGAGACAGCTCGTTGAGGCGATGAATGAGCCTGGCGGCGAGCTCACGCGGCGGTCCCTTGAGACCCGTACCGAGGATTCCGTCCAGAATCACACCGTCGACGGGAGGAGAATCGAACAGGCGGTCGCCGGACTCGAGCGGGATGTCCCAACCGACGAGGACGTCTGGTTCCGGGCTCCCGGTGGTTGCCAGGAAGGCTCGAACGGGTCTTCCCCAGGCTTTCAGGGTGCGGAGAGCGACCAGGGCATCGGCGCCGTTGTGACCACTTCCAACCACGGCTGCGACCGGCCCTTCCGGCCAGTGCGCCCTCACCCGGTGAGCCAGCTCCCGCCCGGCGCATTCGATCAGGGCCCGTTCCACCGTCACCCCACGCTCGACCGTGCGCCGATCGAACGCCGCCATCTCGGCGGCCGTGGGAACCCAGACCTGCAGAGCACCGGCCCGCCAGGCCCCCGGTCGGAGGATCACCAGCGGACCTGCAGCGGACGACCGGAAGACACGGCTACTTGAAAGACTGGGCGATTTCCTTGCCGAAGCTGATTTCGCCGTTGTCGATTCGAATGTTGAAGCCGCATGCCGGGTTGGAGCACACCCATGCCTTGAAGCGGATAGGCGCGCCGTCCCGCCCGTAATCGGACAGGGGCAGCAGGACGCCAGCATCGCACTTCAGGCACCGGGTGAACTGCTGTTCGCTCTCCACGCTCTCACCACCTCCCAGAGGGACGCGGGTCACTCCTGCAACCCGCGGTCACGTCGGACGACTCGGAACGTCGGGATCCCGACGACGCTCCGCGGATCACCGTGTGGGTCAGACGCCCCACGGGTACTCAGCCTCAAAAACCTGCTCGAATGAATAGAGTCCTTCGAAATCCTCTATACGGTCCGTCTCCTGCTTTGTCAGCACTCCGTGATCCACCAGCAGGAACACGATCTCCCCGATATCGGCGGTCGAGTGAATGCCCCAGTGCTCGAGAACCGTCCGTGCGAGCAGACCGAACCGATCCATCGCGAGCTGACGCGCCGACTCCGCCAGTTCC
>JAENXO010000435.1 GCA_016649455.1 Gemmatimonadota bacterium
AGACGGGTCCGGCGGGACCCGCGGGTGGTCAGGATCATTGAAGAAATGGGACTGCCGGTAGGAATGCCCGGGTCCTGACCGTCGGGTCCCGGGTCCGCTCTGCTACTCCCCGAACAGCTCCAGCGCCGCGACGATCACCTCCTCTACCACGTCGGTCTCCTGGGAATTCGTCAGATACACGACGATCGCGTTCGCGTCCGGGATCGCCATGCCGACCGTGCCGGTCGCGCCGCGGTGCCCGAAGGCCGGTAGTCCGCCGTCGCCCGAAGCCGGCGAGTAGATCTCCCAGTGCATCCCGTACCACCGTGGCAGTGGGGCAGGGCGGGACCCGGCGATCGGGTCGGCGAGCGCGTCGGCGACGGTCGCGTCCGGAATCAGTTGCCCATCCAGCAATCCCATCAGGAATTCCGCATAGTCGAACGCGGTGCCATACAGGTCTCCGGCCGGGCTGAACCACTCCACCTCGTGCGGGCGCAACGGATTCCAGAATCGCTCCCACGGTCCGTCTCCCCAGCGTCGGTACAGGCTGGGCACGCGATCGGCCCACGAGACCTCGGGCGCGAAGGCAGCATGAGTGTCGGAAAGTCCGAGCGGCTGGATGATCTGCTGCTCGAGGATTCGCTCGACCGGCTCACCCGTCACGGCTTCGATCAGGGCGCCCAGAGTCTCGGAGTTGAGGCTCGAGTACATGAAGTCCTCCCCGGGCGGGTAGTCGGGGCCGAACTCTCCCAACAGGTCCACGGCATCGCGCAGACTCGGCGTCTCGGAGTAGCCCTCCGGCTCAGCTGCCTGAGCGAAACCCGACCGGTGGGTGAGGAGCTGCCGAACGGTGATCGCCCCGGATCGCGAGTTGTCAAACGATGGAAGGTAGGACGCCACGGGGTCGTCGAGCCCGATCAGCCCTTCATCGACCATCATGAGCGTGGCCGTCCCGACGAACGGCTTCGTCATCGAGGCGATTCGGAACACCGCGTCACGTTCCATCGGCACGGCCCGGTCGATGTCGGCCCAGCCCATCGCCTGGTGGAGCACGATCCGGCCGTCCTTGATCACGAGGACTTCGGAGCCGACCAGGTGCCGGGCGACGACCCGTGAATACAGGCGCTCCTTGAACAACCACAGCCGCTGCTCCGACACGCCGACGTCTTCCGGCGCCGCGTATGGGAACGGTGCGCCCGCGATCGGCGTGAGTTCAGTACGCGGAAAGCCAGGACGGGAAGTTTCGCCGGAAGAACATGCCGCCAGAATCACGGACAATCCTCCGATAAGAGCCGACCCGGGTCCGCGGGTCACGAGGCTGACTTTCGTGAAGATGCATGCAGCACGATCTGTCTTCTGAGCGGTGCCAAAGGTCCCCCTTGTCTGGCCGGATCAGCATCGATCATGTTGTACACGATAGCCCGGTACACCGTTTCAAACCGCCAGGAGACGACGAGATGCTCCCCCTCATTCACAAGTCGAGCATGCGGCCTGTCGCACTCGCGCTCGTCGTGTTCGCGATCTTCGCCTCCGGCTGCACCAAGCCCGTGACCACCAACGTTGCACCGCCGATGGCCGCTTCGCTCGATGACGACCAGGAGATCGTCGGCCTGATCCTCACCGACGGCCGGGAACAGCTGTTTGACGAGCCCGGGCCTGTGCTGCAGAACGGTGTGTGGACGGGAACCGCGCAGGGAAGTTCGATCCAGTTTCCAACTTCGGAAGTGCAGCAGGTCATTATTTCCGAGGAAAAGACCAACGTCCTGTCGATCGTCGCGATCGTGGCCTTCGTCGGGCTCGGCGTAGCGGCGATTGCCATCGCGAGCGAGCAACGCTGAACGAGCGGGCGCCGCTGACGGTGTTGCCGGCAACGAGCGGCCACGCGTTTTCGACCCTTCCCACGAGAGTCCATCGGGTTGATCTTGTAGCCCATGTCTGAAGCGACGCCGGCCTACCAGCGATTCTTCGCCGAACTCAAGCGGCGACGCGTATTTCGCGTCATGGCCGTGTATGGAGCGGTCGGCTTCATCCTCATGCAGATCGTGGAGCTGTTCGTTCCGGCGTTGCTGTTACCGGAATGGACGTACCGGTTCATCGCGCTCCTGCTGCTGCTCGGATTTCCAATCGCCGTGATCCTGGCCTGGGCGTTCGAACTGACGCCGGAAGGCGTGAAGCGGACCGAAGATGCGGCGCCGGGTGAGCTGACGCAGATCATCGAGGCGCCTGCCTCGACCCGGTGGCCGGCCGGACTTCTGGCGCTCGCGGGGGTGGTGGCGCTGCTGGCGGGCGCCTGGTACGTGGGCCGCCAATCGGCGCCCGACTCCGGAGGGGAGGAAGGCGGGACCAGCGCGCGAACCGCAGAGGATGGCGCGGCAGCCGATTCGGACCGCGGCGCGAGCCTCGCCTATGGCGATGTTGCCGACGAACAACGGCCCACGATCGCCGTGCTCCCGTTCGTCGACATGAGCCAGGCCGGCGACCAGGAGTATTTCAGCGATGGGATCACGGAAGAGATCCTCAACGTCCTGAGCAAGATCGAGGACCTGCAGGTAACGGCCCGCACGTCGGCGTTTGCCTACAAGGGGACGAACCAGGACCTGCGGGAGGTCGGCCGGGAGCTGAACGTCGACTACCTGCTGGAAGGGAGTGTCCGGAAGGCGGGCGACGATCTCAGAATCACCGCCCAGTTGATCGACGCGGAAGCGAACACGCACTTGTGGTCGGACACATACGATCGCCGCCTCGAGAACGTGTTCGA
>JAENXO010000011.1 GCA_016649455.1 Gemmatimonadota bacterium
AGCAGTGACGGCCCGACGGGTGGCGCCGGCGTTCATCCCGATATCCGGGGGGACTTCGTCGGCCTGTTTGAGGAGGTGGGAGTTTCGGGGGCAGGGAACACGGAATTCCAATGTGACATGAAGGTCGATGTCGTGGATCAGTTCGAGAGTGCGTTCGTCGCAGATGTGTACTTCCTCCAGGGTATGGACTGCGCGCAGGAGAGGTTGTGGAGTGAAGCGGCCTCGGGCAGCATCGACCTGGATGGTAATGTTGTCCTGGCGTGGGATAACTCGCCGTCCTGCAATGTCTTTGAAGGTGACAAACAGCTGACCGGCACACTGGTTGGTAACGTGCTCGCGCTGACAGCCGAGTATGTCTGTGATGGAATCGCATTCACGGATACGTACACAGGGAACCGAAGCTGATTCGTGACGTCTGGAGCACACCGCTCGTCATCTGAATAGAGAACAGGCGGACGACGAGGCTTCTGGCGAAGGGCTGACCGGTGGCGAAGAGAGCGATGCACACAACCGTGACGACATCGGTCGTCGCGGCGTTGTTCGTGGTCATGAATTCTGGCTGTTCCACGGTCAGCTACAGCGAAGACTTCGACCGCCAGGCTCCCGTGCCGGCCTCGGGGACCTGGGCCTGGAAGCCGCTGACGACTGGCCAGCAGCAATCCCTCGCCGCGATCAGCCCGTTCCTGCAACGACGAGTCGAGCGAGCCGTCGAGCGTGAGCTGGACGACCGTGGCTTCGTGCTCGTGTCGGACGCCTCGCCCGACTTCCTGGTCTCCGCGTATCCCATCCTGCCCGATCGCTCGTCCAGGGCAGTCGCCTCCGCTCGGAACCGCACCCCGGTACGCGTTTCGGTGGGTGTCGGAGTCGGCTTCGGCCGGCCGTACGGCTGGGGTCGGCCTTACGGATACGGCGGCTGGGGCCCCGGATTCGGCCCCACCGTCAGCTTCTGGAATCCGTATCCGTGGTGGGGCTGGGGCCGACCGTACTTCGGCTACGTGGGCGTCGGCTGGACACCAGGTTTCGGATACGGCGCCTACTCGGTCGGAGGGTATGGCCGGCCCTCGGTGATCGGGTCGGGTGATCGCGGTCCCGGCACCCTCGTGATCGATGTGATCGACACCTCGAGAGGGGAAGTCGTGTGGCAGGGCCTGGCAGACGGGGCGCTACTGGACATGCCTTCCGGCGATGAACTGGACGCGTACATCGATCAGGTCGTGCAGCGAACCCTGGCCGGATTTCCGCCTCAGGGCCGGCCCACGACGTAAATCCGGGTTCCGTCCTCTCCTTCCACCAGGAAGTACAGGCGTCCACCAGCCGCCGTTACCCGCGCGCGAGGCAGATCGAAATCGGCCTCCACGCCATGGAAATCGATCTCCTCACCGCGATCTGAGAGACGCAGGAATCCAGACTTCTCGAGACTCACCACGTAGAGCCAGATCTCCCCGGATTCATCGACCAGCAGGTGCTGAATCAGCTGGTACTCTTCCGGCACGTTCATGAACAGCGGAGGACTCAAGCTGGCCTGCCTTTCCCGCATGGCCTGGATCTCATCAGGCGGGAAGGGAAGCGCCGACCCGTCGGTCGAGAAGATCGCGTTGTCCTGACCATCGTCTTTGACGTGAACCTGCGTTTCGTCGGACACTGCCCACACCAGCCGTCCGTCCGGCAGGAAGTCGTAGACGTACGACCGGGCCTGGGTAGGATTGATGAAGAACATCCCTCCAGGCTCGACGCCCGGGAACAGCTCGCTCAGCGCGTAGGCGGCTACCCGGGACTGCTCCAGCCCCTCGGAGTTCCTGTGAGTGAGGGCCTTTTCGGCGGTCTCCTCGATTATCCACTCGCCGGCCCATTGCCCGTCCGGGTGGAGCCGGGGGAGATCGCAGACGATCGTATCTTCGAGCGCCCGCCGACTCCGCAACTGGCCAGCCAGGTCGAAGACGGAAACGGAACCGGCATCCATGGCCAGCAGGCTGTCCCCCACGGCTCGAATGGCCATCAGGTGCGTGAAGCCCGCGGCTTCCCCCTCGGGCCCGCCGAACTTCGCCAGAGGCACCCCGGACGGGTCGAACTTGTGGATCACATAGTCATCGTAGTCGAACACGAAGATGTTGCCGGCCCCGTCGACCGTGAGATCCCTCGCGGCCGTCAGCCCGGACTCGGCGCTGATCGTGAATGCGAGGCGAGGCTGCATTTTCGCTGGCTCGGGGGCGTCCACGGCAGGCGCCCCGCAAGCGACCGGAAACACAATGGCGAGGACGTGGAGGATTCGCCTTATGTCGGGTCTCTTCGTCTTCAGGCGCTCTGGTGTTCACTCCAACCCCGGGTCGATGACCGCGGGCGCCGAAGTGAATCAGCCGGGGCAGGTCACTTGATGGCAACATGTAAGCGTAGCGTGTTACTCTCGAGCTGGACAGTCGAACGCCCCCCTCACCACCCGCCAGGCACGCCTGGTTCCTCCCGACCCGATTCCAGACCTGTGCGCGCTCCTGCTTGACCGCGGCTTGACCGCGGCTTGACCGCGGCTTGACCGCCCCGCTGGACGGTGAGACAGGACGGCCTGTCTCGCTACTCCGGAGGATTCGATGCTCGCGCAGGGTTGTGCTCGCTCGACGATAGATGCCGACCGGGAGATCCGCTCCCCGCGCACTCGCGGGGACCCCGGACAAGAGATGGAAGGCAGCCATGCTGCCTGACCTCGTTCATTTCCTGGTCCGGTACCGGGTGCTCGGCGCCCTGGCAGTCCTCCTCCTGGCCATCTCCATGGGTGTGCTCGCGACTGGACTCTCCGTGGACAACTCGCTCGAGGTGTGGTTCGTCGAGGATGATCCCACGCTGGCCGCCTACCAAGCGTTCCTCGAGGAGTACGGCAGCGACGAGTTGGTCGTCATCGCGATTCACGGCTCAGACGACCTGTTCAGTCCCGATCGCCTGGAGCGCCTCGCTCGATTGACTGAGGTTCTGGAGGACATCGACGGCGTCGCCCGAGTTCACAGCCTGGCCAACACCGGCACCCTGCTTCCGGGCGGCGATCCGCGACTCGTTCCCGCGGTGGACCTCCCGGTCGGCCTCGACGATCAAATGCGCGCCCGCGCGGTCGTTTCAATCGACGGGCTGGCTTCGCAGCTGGTCGGACGCGATGGCACGACCCTCGTCGTCTTCGCATGGATGGGGGCCACGCGGGACATCGACGTCGAGCGACCCCGGATTCTCGATGCGATCCGCTCGGCCACCCTGGCCGAGCTTGACCTCGCGGAGCATGCGAGCTTCGGTGGAGTTGGGGTTCTCCACGATGCTCTGAATCGGGCGACGATCGGCGAGGGCAGCCTGTTCATCGGCCTGTCCTACCTGGTCATTGCCGTCGCCCTCCTGCTGATCACGAGGCGATGGCTGTGGACGATCCTCGCGCTGCTCGTGGTGACTGCAGCGGACGTAGTCCTGCTCGGGCTCATGTCATTCCTCGGCCACCCCGTCAACATGATTACGATCGCGCTGCCACCGGTGGTGATGATCCTGGGCGTCGCCAACGTCGTTCACATGGCTACGGACCTCGACATCGCCATTTCGCATGGACGCAGCTCGCTTTCCGAACTCGAGCATACCCTCGCCGAAGTAACAGTGCCCTGCGCGTTCAACGCGCTCACCACAGCCGTTGCGTTCCTGTCGCTGACTGCCGCGAGCATGGCGGTCACCCGCGACTACGGTCTGTTCGCCGCGATCGGCGTGGGGCTCGCGTTCGTATTCTCGGTGGCAGGGATGTCTGCGCTCCTGCCACAGGCTGCGCGCCTTCGACGACCCGCCCTCTCGAGCGAACGGCTCGCCGGGGCCGCCGAGAGGATCATGGTGTTCTCGTTGCGGCATCGCGCCGCCATGCTGCTCACGACGCTGCTCGTCGTTTTCATTTCAGCAGCGGGCGCGAGGCGCATCGTCGTCGACACGTACAGCATCGGCTTCCTCCCGCCTGACAACGTCGCGCGCCTCGACGCGACGGCCATCGAGCAATCCGCCGGCGCGTACTTCCCCATGGAGTTGACGCTGCGCAGCGACGGCGAGGACTGGATGGATCACGAGTTTCTCGGCACGGTCGCGGCCGTGCAGGCGGCACTGGAAGCGGACGCGACGATCGGGCGTACGACCACGATCGCTGACGTGCTGCGTGACCTCGACGTGGGGTCCACGGGGGTCCTGGTCCCGCGGCCATGGGCACCCGGAGGAGATGAGGCGGTCGATCGGACGGTGACGTTGCTCGAACAGACCGGGAACGGCGACATCCTCGAACACATGGTCGCTGACGATGGTCGCACGCTACGTCTCACCGCGACGACGCCGGCAATGAGCGTACGCAGCTTCATCCAGCTGGCCGAGCGCTCGCGTGCAACGGCACAAGCCGCTTCCGGCGGCCAGGCCGAGGTTTCGTTGAGCGGCTACCTGCCCCTGTACAGCCAGATCATCGAGAACGTGGTCGCTGACCAGGTGAAGAGCTTCAGCCTGGCATTCCTGATGGTCTTCCTGGTGGTGTCGCTGGCACTTCGCTCATGGCGGTTCGCGCTCGTGGCGATTCCGCCGAACGTCGTGCCCGTGGCGATCCTGCTCGGGTTCATGGGATTCGCCGGCATTCGACTCGACATCGCCACGGTGACGGTGGCGGCGGTCGTGCTCGGTGTGATCGTGGACGACACGGTGCACATTCTGCACCGACTGCGCCGCGAACTCGACACCGGCGTCGACCTCGACACCGCGATGCGAGCCGTCGCCCGGGCCAGCGGTCTGGCTGTGATTTCGACCAGCCTGGTGTTCGCTGCCGGGTTTTTCGTGATCTCGCTGGCGGCCAGCGACGCGGTTGGACGATCGGGCCTGCTGATGTCCATCGCCGTGCTCGCCGCCCTGGTGACCGATCTGCTTCTCCTCCCGGCGTTCGTTTCTCTGCTGTTCGCCAGAAAGCACGCTGGCGCATGAACTCCTCGCACGCGCCCCGGCTGAACGGGAAGGATCTCTCCCAATCGGTGATCCGTTGCGACGGTGCCAACCAGGCCGTTTGCCTGGGCGGAAAGGCGAGGGCGCTGTCCACACTGACCGCAGCCGGCTTTCCCGTACCACCGGGAGTGGTCCTCACGCCGGACGCTTTCTACCGGAGCCTCACCGCTTCACAGCGCAGGGCGCTGGTCACGGCCACGAGCCCCGAGGATGTGTCTGCGGCGCTCGCTACGGTTCGGCTCCTGCCCGACATCGAATTGGAGCTGACGCGCGAACTGCTCACCCTGGTCGGCAATGGACGGCGGTTTGCCGTTCGCTCCTCCGCCGAAGAGGAAGATTCCGCGGAGCATTCCTTCGCCGGCCAGCTGAACAGCTACCTCTTCGTGACGCTCTCCGACGTAGCGGATCGGGTCGCCGACGTGTGGCGATCGGGATTCAGCTCGCGTGTGTTCACATACAGGAGAGAACGTAATCTGACCGGACTTCCGCCGGCGCCAGCGGTGCTCATCCAGTTGATGATCGACGCCGATGTGGCCGGTGTGGCCTTCAGTGCGGACCCGGTGAGCGGCGAGCGCGACATCGTCGTGGTTGGATCGCTCTATGGACTGGGGACCGCGCTCGTCTCCGGCGAAGCCGACGCCGACACCCACCGGGTCGACGGCCGGGAGAAAGTCATATCCCGTCAACTGGCGACGAAGAGCTATGAACACGAGTTCTCGGCTTCCGCGCGAGAAGGCATCGCCGTGGTCCCCGTGGCCGTTGGACGCGCAACGGAGTGGGCACTGTCCGACCAGGACGTGATCGCAGTCGCCAGGCTGGCGCGTCGGGCCGAGCTCCTGTTCGGAAGACCGCAGGACGTCGAGTGGGCTCTGTGCGACGGACAGCTCCATCTACTGCAGTCGAGGCCGATCACCTCACTGGCCCCCGCGGCGTTGCCCGACGGCGTGCTCAACATCTGGGACAACAGCAATATCGCGGAAAGCTACGCCGGCGTTACCACGCCGCTGACGTTTTCGTTCGCGCGTTATGCCTACGAAGGGGTGTACAGGCAGCTGTGCCGAATCTTCGGCGTACCCGAAACACGCATCGAGGATTGCCGCCCCGCCCTTGAGAACATGATCGGCCTCGTACGTGGCCGGGTCTACTACAACGTCCTCAACTGGTATCGACTCCTCGTTCAGTGTCCCGGATATCGGTACAACGCGTCGTTCTTCGAGCAGATGATCGGACTGCGGGAGTCGATCCCCGACCACGTGTTGGGCAGGGATCGCCGCATTTCGGCAGGCGCGCGACTGGTCGACGGATTGTATCTGCTGCGCTCTTCACTGTTCATCCTGGCGAACTTCTTCGTGCTGAACAGAAAAGTCCGCCTGTTCCACGAACGGGTCGACGCCGCACTCGAAGATCGTCCTGACCTGTCGTCCCTGCCCGCCGACGCTCTGGTCGGCGAGTATCGGCTGCTCGCCAGCCGGCTGCTCACGCGCTGGGACGCACCGCTGATCAACGACTTCTTCGCCATGATCTTCTACGGCGAATTGCGCAGGCGATGCGTGCAATGGTGCGGCGACGAATCGGGCACCCTGCAGAACGACCTGCTGTGCGCGGCCGGGGGAATGGTGAGCTCGGAGCCTGACCGGCGGCTGGCCCGAATGGCACAACTCGTCGCCTCCGACGGGAAATTCGTCGACGTACTGCGGCACGGCCGGATGGACGAAATCCTCACGGCCATGGATCGGCGCGGTGAATTCCGACAGCACTACGAGTCCTACCTGGCCAGGTTCGGCGAGCGCTGCAGCGAGGAGCTCAAACTCGAGACGCCCACCCTTCACGACGACCCGCTGGTGTTGTTTCGCGCGGTTGGATCCCTGGCATGTCAGGGGAGAGGATCACGGACGACCGGCGGCGCCCAGGGCACCCTGCGTGTGGACGCCGAGGCGCGAGTGAAACGCAGTCTCACGTTCAGCCCTGTTCGACGGGCGATGTTCAACTGGATCCTCGGAAATGCGCGCGCGACGATTTGCAATCGTGAGAACCTCCGGCTCGAGCGCACGCGTGTATTCGGACGGGTACGCCGGATCTTCCTCGAGCTGGGACAGCGACTGTGCGAAGCCGCGGCGCTGGAGGACGCGCGGGACATTCTCTATCTGCGCGTATCCGAAGCCATCGGATTCGTCGAGGGCACAGCCGTAAGCACTGACCTGATCGGCCTGACAGCTATGCGGCGCGCCGAGTATGCCGAGTACGCTCGCGAGGATAGCCTGCCAGATCGGTTCGAGACGCGCGGGATCGTGAACCATGGTCTGCGATTCGTCGAGCAAACGAGACGTGTCGACGTCTCCACCGGAAACACCCGACAGGGTATCGGGTGCTGCCCGGGCAAGGTCACCGGCCAGGTTCGCGTCGTCGTGGATCCACGCACGGTAGAGCTTCGGCAAGGCGACATCCTGGTCGCCGAGCGAACAGATCCCGGTTGGATCATGCTTTTCCCCTTCGCTTCGGGCCTGTTGGTCGAGCGCGGCAATCTCCTGTCGCATTCGGCGATCGTCGCGCGGGAATTGGGGATTCCCACGATCGTCGCAATTGACGGAGTGACTCGCTGGCTGCGTGACGGCGACACGGTGGAATTCGACGGGGCAACCGGCGTGGTCAGGAAATCCTCGCCCACCGGTACCGATCGATGAACAGTGAAACGCGGTCACGGGCCGACTACTTGCGGCTTCGCTACGCGCAATGCTGGGAGGACGCTGACGTTCTCCTCGAAGCGCTGGACATTCAGCCGCACCACACTTGCTTCGCCATCGCGTCCGCCGGCGACAATGCGTTGGCCATGCTCAGCCGAGGTCCGCGGCGCCTGATCGCCGTAGACCTGAACCCCGCACAGTTGGCGAGCGTCGAGCTGCGCGTGGCCGCCTACCGGGAACTGGAGCACGGGGAATTGCTGACACTCGTCGGGTCCCGTCCCGGGTCCGACCGTATGGCACTGTATCGG
This sequence comes from Gemmatimonadota bacterium, assembly GCA_016649455.1. Lineage (GTDB taxonomy): Bacteria > Gemmatimonadota > Gemmatimonadetes > Palauibacterales > Palauibacteraceae > Carthagonibacter. The sequence continues at coordinate 7,961 of JAENXO010000011.1, forward strand.
CGGTGTCGATCGCTGCTTTCCAGCGACTCCCGCCGATTCTGGGATGATCGGGAACAGGCGATCGCACGCGGAATTGGATCCGCAGGGAAGTTCGAACGTTACCTGGCCGTGTTTCGCGAGCGTGTGCTCCCGCTCATCCACCGACGCAACGTGGTCGACACGCTATTTGCGCCGCGACCGCTCGAAGGCCGGCGGGAATTCTTCGAAAACACGTGGAACAGCCGGTGCTGGCGGGGAACATCCAGGATCTTCTTCTCCCGCTTCGTCATGGGACGCGTCGGCCGCGATCCGAGCTTCTACGACTATGTGGAAGGGTGCGTCGCTGATCGCATCCTGGCCCGGGCGCGCTACGCGCTGACCGAGCTCGACCCTTCGGAGAATCCGTATCTGCAATGGATCCTGTATGGCCACCACACGACTGCGCTGCCGTTCGCCCTTCGACCGGAGAACTACGACGCGATCCGTGCCAACCTCGATCGGCTGGAGTGGCGCGAGCAATCACTCGAGGAGTTCCTCGAGTCGGATGATGCCCGTGGTCTGCATGCATACAACCTGAGTGACGTGTTCGAGTACATGTCGCAGGAAAGTTACCACCGCATCCTGCACCGCATCATCGAAACGGCGGCGGGTGGCGCTCGCCTGGCCTACTGGAATCTCCTCGTGTCCCGCCAGAGGCCGGAGACGATGGAATCGCGGATCACCCCGCTCTCCATTGCCGCAAACCTCCACCAGCGCGACAAGGCGTTCTTCTACAGCGCGTTCGTGGTCGAGAAAGTGGCGGGCACATGAGTCCGGCGCTCGGAGTCCTGATGACGGTCGCCTTCGTGACCACTCTGATGGTCTCGGTCGCCTGGCTGCGGGGCAGCGTCGGCCTGAAACCGGAAACGGCTCGCAAGATCGTGCACGTGGGCGGTGGCGTACTGGCGATGAGCTTTCCGTGGTTGTTCACGAACTGGCACGCGGTGGTGGCTGCATGTGGGGTGAACGCGGTGGCACTGGCCGTGACCCGCTACACGAACCTGTTTCCCCGCCAGTTCAAGGACGTGCTGGGAGGTGTGGATCGCGGGTCGGGAGGGGAATTCTATTTCCCGCTGGCTATCGCACTGTTGTTCCCGCTCGCACGAGGCGAGCTGGCTCTCTACCTGATCCCGGTGTTCATCCTCACGTTTTCCGACACGGCAGCCGCGATCATCGGATCGCGCTACGGTGTCACGCACTATCGTGCTTCTACCGGAAAGTCCGCCGAGGGATCGCTCGCCTTCTTCGTGGTCACTCTGACGCTGACGTATGGCCTGCTGGCGCTGTTGACGGGGCTCGACCACTCCAATCTGCTGTCACTCTCCATCGCGGTCGCCGTCGCGACGACGTTGACCGAGGCCATCGCGACTGGCGGCACCGACAACCTGGCCGTCCCGCTGATCGCGTTTCTCTTTCTCTTTGCGTCGCTCGGACAGACAGAGTCCGCCGGGTGGACACAGGCCGGCCTGCCCGCCATGCTCGGCATTGCTCTCGTCGACCTGCAGCGCCGCATACCGGCTTTCGTGGGTCCGGGATACACCCGGCGGATGCGGCTGTATCTGTCCGAGATGTTCCCCGTTCCGCTGCGTGTGGTGACCGCGGTCGCCTACTATCTCGGCGTCGCGTCCCTGGTTCGCCTCGTTCTCGATCTGCAGACCACGCTGTGGACGACGTACACGCTTCTCGGCAGCTGGACCCTGTTCTTCCACATGCTGGTCCTGCGACTCATGGATGAATTGAAGGATATCGAGGTCGATCGGGAGCTGTTCCCACAGCGACCCGTGCCTTCCGGACGTGTCAGAATCGGCGACATCAAGTCCGGGCTCGCTCTCGCCTCGGTGCTTCTAGTCGTTCCGAACATGTTCGTTCCTGGAGCGCGGTGGATGGTGCTTGCGCTGCTGGCTTACTCCTTCCTCATGTTCCGGTTCTTCTTCGTCCCCGACCTGCTGCGAAGGCATCTGCTGCTCAACCTCGCCACCCACAACCCCGTCGTGGTGGTGGTGCTGCTCTACTTGGTAGCGCTCGTCGGGGCCGAACACGGCATGACGATGGCTGACGCTGACTGGCGACTGGTGCTGCTACTGATCGCGTTCTACTGGCCGGCCACATTCGCCTGGGAAATCGCGCGCAAAATCAGGAGCCGGGAAGAGGAAGATGCCTACGTCACCTATTCGCAGATCTTCGGACGCCGAGGCGCCCTGCTCGTGGTGGCCGGCGCACAGACCATGTCTCTGCTGGTGGGGACCTACCTATACCTGGAATTCGAATTGTCCGGACTGTTTCTGCTCGTTCTCATAACAGCGTATGCCGCCGGCCAGTGGGGCCCCGTGCGATTCGCCATCTGCCCCGGCCCCGGGACGTCGAAGCTGAGACCGTACGCCGAGGGATTCGTGTTCGGGGTCCTGACCTCCGCTCTCGTCGAATGCCTCTTCGGCGGTAACCTCAACCTGGCCTGACATCATGGAGATTCACCGGTTCAGCGACGACGAGGTCCGTACCGAGGAGTTCATTCGCTTCGGAAGGAATCACTACCGCGGCGACGACAACTGGATCGCACCGTTCGATGCGGCGCTGCGTGAGCAACTGTCGCCGTCGTATCGCTTCGCCATGAAGCCGGGCAATCACGTCCGACACTTTCTTGCGTCGTCGGGCAACAGGACGGTGGGCCGGATCTCCGCGATGGTCAACGCCGACCTGCACTCCGGTGACACGGCCGTGGGAACGATCGGGTTCTTCGAGTCCGTTGACGATCGAACAGTCGCCGGACGTCTGTTCGATGCAGCGTGCGGCTGGTTGCGGGACACCCACGGTCTCACAAGCGCCTGGGGCCCGATGAATTTCGACATCTGGCACCACTACCGCCTGATGACCCGCGGATTCGACCGCAAGCCGTTCTACGGCGAGCCGTACAACAAGGACTTTTACCCGGCCCTGTTCACCAGCTGCGGCTGGCGGCCCGTCCGAACCTGGGAATCGGTGGAAGTGTCAGGTGAGCGAGCGATTGAACAAGTACTCGCATGGAGCACGCCGCGTTACGAGGAATTCCTCCGAAGGGACTACACGTTCGAGACCTTCGATTCGCGTCGCTTCGACTCCGAGCTCGAACGGCTGTATCATGCCCTTACGGCCTCGTACGCCGGTTTCTTCGCGTTCACTCCCATTACTTTCGGCGAATTCGCCAGTCAGTTCTCGAGGCTGAGACCCGCGATGGATCCGCGCTGGATAACGTTCGCCTGCAGCGCGGAAGAAGAGCTGGCGGGATTCGCCGGTGCATTCCTCGATCTGTCGGACGCGATCCGCTCCATGCGCGGCCGCACCGATCTCCTCGCACGCCTGCGCTTCGCGGTCCAACGCCGCCGGGCGGATCGGGTAGTGTTCTACATCGTCGGAGTCAGTCCCGAGGAAGCAGCCAGACAGAACGGACTGGGCGGATCCCTGGTCCGACATGTGTTGGGAACCTGCTACGAGCAGGGCTTTCGTTCGCTGGTGGGAGCTCTGATGCCGAAGGACGGCCGCTCGAGAGGCCTTGCGGGCGGGCGCGGCGCGATGGAGGCGCAGAGGGAGTACTCTCTCTACGAAATGGACCTGTGAACGACCGGAATCCGCTCAGCTACTACGACCGCGAGACGGGCGCCATCCGTGACGAAGAGATCTATGCGGATGTGTTCCTCGACTGGTGCTACAATTCGCGATCCGGCCGCTTTCTCACCGATGTGCTGTTTCGACGCCGGTGGATTTCGCGAGTATACGGCGCGTCACAGCGAACTCGCTGGAGCCGACGACGCATCGGACCGTTTGTTCGGCGCCTGAACGTAGATGTCGATGAGATCGTCCGACCGCTGTCGGAGTTCCGGGACTTCAGCGAGTTCTTCGTCCGCGAGATCGATCTCTCACACCGTACCATCCGCCTCGAACCCGATGTATGCATATCCCCGGCCGATGGGCGCGCTCTCGCCTATACGCGTCTCGAGAGTGACCGCACGTTCAGAATCAAGCGTTCCAGCTTCAACCTTCGTCAGATGCTGGGCGATGACGCGCTCGCGGGGCGTTACGAAGGAGGGTCGCTGTTCATAACCCGCCTCTACCTCAGCGACTATCACCATTTCCATTTTCCCGACAGCGGCACACCCGGCCCGGCAAGGGCCATCAGCGGCGGATACCACGCGGTGAGCCCGTATGCGCGAAGGTCACTGGTTCCGTTCTTCACGGAGAATTTCCGCATGGTGTCGCAATTCGACTCCATCAGCTTCGGACTGATCACCTTCGTAGAGATCGGTGCGTTCACGGTGGGATCGATCAGGCAGTGCTACGAGGCAGGACAGTCCGTCGAGCGGGCAACACGGAAGGGGTTCTTCGAGCTGGGCGGATCGACCGTGGCGATGCTGTTCGAGCCAGGCCGCATACGATTCGACGACGACCTTACCACGCATACGCGGAACGGGATCGAGACCTATGTGAAGCTCGGTGACTCCATCGGACGACGACCTGGCGGGGACGTGTAACCTGCTCCTCGCGACTTCGGCAGCTGCTTGTGGTTCGCCCGTGCAGGCGGGCAGGCCGAAAGGTCAGAAATGCCGCGGCTGCGATCGCGAACGAGTTTCCGGGGGACTGGATCCTCATCCGAAGACTCTTCACGGTGGTGTGGTGCTGGGGTGCTGGGGTGCTGCTATTGCCGACCCTTCTATCCTAGCCTCGAGGCAGGCTCCCAACTAAACTCCATCACGTCGAAGATCTGAAGTTGATTGCGCCCCGTCGAGCGTCCGACTAGAATTTCTCACCCCCGGGAAGCGCCGCGCCGTACCCTCCTCCGACGCGACACCGACGTGCGACAATGGCCCCGGCCGCACCGGTCCACAGGAGCTATTCCATGCTTCGGCGATTCCCCGTCGCCCTCGTTCTCGTTGCGTTTCTGGCCCTTAGTTGCGATCGAGCCCCGACTGCGGTCGAGGATTCGGCGACCGACGTTCCAACCCTCGCGAAGATCCATAACCAGTGGTACGAGGACACGTGGTCGTTTGACCACTGCGTGGAGGTCGTGGACGCAGATCTCCGCTACAAGTGGTTGGAGACCGACAGCGGGTCCGCGAGTGGCAACTACAACTACCAGTGGAAATTCACGGTACACGGAAAGGGCGTGGGGTGGGATACCGGATGGGAGTACGTGTGGAACAACTCCTTCGACTGGGTGCCTCACGAGCACGGTTCTCCGGGTGGATACCAGTACACGGAATCCTTCACCGACAACTGGGTGATCGTCGGCAAGGGGGAGGCCCCGAACTGGAAGGGGAAAATCACCTCGAAGATCACCGTCAACGCGAATGGTGAGGTGACTGCCGACTTCTTCAAGTGGACCGACGGCTGCAAGTAAGCCGTGCCCGATCGATACTTCGCGACCTCGCCGCCCCCCCGGGGAGGCACAGCGCACAGGAGGTGTCCGACATGTCCAGCAAGATCCTGCAGATCAGCTTCCACCTGAACGTGCCTCGAGCCGAGTTCGAAGACATTGCCCGGTCGCTCGCGAACGACTTCGCGCAGCTGCCTGGTCTGACGTGGAAGATCTGGTTGATGGACGAGACGGAACGCGAGGCCGGGGGGATCTACCTGTTCGAGGATGCGTCTTCAATGGAAGCGTATCTCGAGGGTCCTCTGGCAGCAGCCGTGATGTCCCATCCCGCGCTGTCCGATCTGGTCGCGAAGCAGTTCGACGTGATCGAGGACTGCACGGCCATCACCAGGGGTCCGGTGGAGATTGCAGAGACGGCCTGAGAGCGCTCAGTTTCTCTTTCTGGTCATCATCGTGTTTGGCGTGCTGTCGGTGCTGATTCTCCGGGAGTCGAACAGAGCCCGGTGGTCTCGCCGCGGCTCGATTGCCTGCGGCGGCCCGCCGGGCGCTTCCGCCTCCTCCTACCGGCTGTCCTACCGCTCATGGACCACAAGCCCGTCCTTGATCACCCGCCATGGAAGGCGAGCGTTCAGGACATCCTCCAGCGGATTCTCATCGAGGAGGATCAGGTCGGCCAACTTCCCGACCTCAAGCGTGCCAAGGTCAGCGTCGACACCCTCGGAGACGGCTATGTCCAGCGTTGCCATCCGGATGATATCGGCTGCGGGGATCCCCGCAGCCTGGAGTGCCTCCATCTCCAGGTGAACGCCGTACATACCCCCGCGTAAATCGGATCCCACCAGGAGCTGGACTCCTCTCTCATGAGCGCTCCACAACGATTGGCGTTGTGCCTGCAGAGCTCCGAGATAGTCGCTGGTTCCATATCCGATGCCATAAGCAGCGCGCCCCCCGGTTCCGGAAAAGCCCGAAGTGCTCGGCCGCTTCTCACTCCCGGGATCCAGTCGGAGGCGTACCGTATTTTCCACTCCTTGAACACCTGTCGTGGGATCCCAATAGGTGCCGGACTCCGCCAGGAGGCCCAGGATGTCGTCGTGATACGCCTGCGGAAATGGCCCATGCTCGACGCTTCGGAAGCCCAGAGTGACGAGTCGGACGACCGCCTCGGCGATCATGGCGTGTCCCATGAGCGGAAGCCCCTGAATCTCTGCTTCCTGCGCGATAACGCGCTGGAGGTTCCAGGGGACGGAGCGATAGGCTTTGATGAACCGCGCCCCAAGTTCCCGCCACAGGCGCACGTGATGCCGGGCGTCTTCCTCCGTCGCGATGCGATTCCACCAGTCACCCCAGACTCCCTCCGGGCCCTCGAAGATCTCTCCCGGCGTGAATCTTCGAGGAAAGGCCTCGGTCGTAGCCCGCTCCCGATCCAGCTCCTGGATGGCCAAATGAATAGGTGAGCCCGCGTCTCGGATGGAGGTAATGCCCTGAGTCAGTAGATCGTAGCCCCCAGGCCCTCCAATTTCACTCCCGGGGTGCCAGTGAGCGTCCCACAGCCCCGGCACGACAAAACGACCTTCGCCTTCGAGAACTGTGGCCCCGCTCGGGTCGAAACTGACCGGAACCCGGCCCATGCCGACGATCCGACCGCCCTCGACATAGACGTCTAGTGGTTCGGAGAACCCGGTCCCGGCTGGTTCCAGGACACGAACGTTCTGCAGGACCAGGGGCGGGCGGGGAGCTGCCGGGAGCGCCAGAGACACAGGAATCTCCTCCGGCGAGCCTTGAGGGAGAGCAGCCCGGAAAATCCTCGGCCCGTGCGCGTAAACGACCGCATCTCCAGCCGCAGTGAACCTGATGCCACCCAGACCGCCGGCCGCAGACAGCCGCGTGATCTCGTCCTCTGTCACGACCGAGTCGCCGGGCAACGCTTCGTGGAGATCCGCCACCCAGATCTCGGCATTGCGACGAAAAACGAGCCAACGGCCGTCGGGGGAGACGATGGCGTTGCGGCTCTGTCCTTTCAGCGCCGTCAGTTCAACAGCATCGGCAGGACGCTCTGTGGAGATTCGAAACACGCCTCCATCGTCCCCCGTGGCGTACACCCATTCGCCGTCCGATGAGATGCTGGCGCGCGACCAACCCCCCGAGGGGACCAGGGTCTGCTCCGTACCGTCCGCCACTGTTACCAGCGTGAGCCCCCCTGGGGACATGACCACGATTCCCGTTCCGTCGGCCGTCCAAATCGGTGCCCATGTCCATTGGAACGCCTGAGCCAGGACTCGACGGGTCCCGGTCACACCCTCGCTCACGACGAGTTCGTTGCTGTCCGCGCTGCCGTTGTCCCGCACATAGGCAAAGCTCTCTCCGTCGGGCGCAAAGACAGGGTCGTATGCGGGGCCATCGTCGATGCGCTCAGGCACTGCGTCAGGACCATCGAGAGACTGGCGCCAGAGCATGCCCGCAGCAGTGAACAGTACCTGCGACGCATCAGGACTCAGCGCTGGATACGCGACCATCCGAACCGGCGCCGGTCTCTGGTCCCGGTAGGTTGGCAGTGGCGGAGAGGGAGCTCCGACCGCGAGGGTATTCGTCACTTGCGCCTCGAACAGGACCGGCAAGCGTGACCCCGCCGGGACCGATCCGCGCCACAGGTGTCCGTAGTCACCGGTGTAGACACCGGTGCCTCCAGGTTCCACTCCAAAGGTCTGCCCCCAAGACAAGCCCCGGGGCGCATTGACGTCGCCCTCGAAGATGAGGAGATCCGGCCCGGAGGCCTCTTCCACGCGGTAGATTGCGCTCGGTCGACGTCGCAAAGGCGCCGGAAAAAACTTCCGATAGAACAGGGCGCCGCTGTTGCTATCCACGGTGAGGTAGTCGATGACCCCTTCCCGGACGGCGAACTCACTGACGGACCCTTCTGCCGACCACCTCTCGATTCGGGATCGCGAGCAGGCCAGGCATCCCTCCTCCCGCTCAACCCGAGACCAGTACAGCGTTCCGTCGGGGGCAAAGGCGACCCCGTGGTACTCAGCTGGATCCGCGGTGAGCGTCTCCACTTCTCCGGTGACCAGGTCCAGGATCCGCACGCGTGAGGCAGGAACTTGAGGAGGATGGACCGGCAGGTCGAAGGCGAGGTACGCGATCCGTGTGCCGTCCGGTGACCAGGAGGGCCTGGCAGCTTCTACCTCATTAGTGAGCGCTTCGATCTCTCCCGTCTCGAGGCTCAGGACCACGAGGTTGTCCCCAGCGCCCCCCCGATCAGACACGAAAGCGATTCTCGTCCCGTCCGGAGACACCGCAGGTTCCTTGTCGTAGAAAGGCCCGCGCGTGAGCTGCACAGCGACTCCACCCTCCAGGGGAACCCGGTAAAGGTGCCCGAGCAGGGTGAACACCAAGCCCTCATCGTCAGGAAGAACCACAACGTCGGGATCCGTGACCTCGTCGGTCGTGAACCGGACTTCCCGCAACGGCGTCTCCTGAGTCAGAGCAGAGGCGGGAAGGAACGCGATGGCAACGGCACCGGCGAGGAAAAGACACTGTCGCATGGTCTGTCCTGGGCTGGGGCGAATCGCACCTGTCTACCCATCGTCCTGCAGTCTCGAATGTCAGGTCTCATACCGAAGAGTAACAGGCCGCTAACGGTTTCGCCTGGAAGCGGTTGCGAATTGAACACGAGAATCTGACTGGCCGGCTTGGTAACGTAACGTTACAAGAATATTCTGGCAGCGTTACATTCGACAGGATCCCTCGGAGGACCCTTGTCTTGAATCACCAACTCGGGATGATACTCCATGATCGAGTGCACCAGGCGTGAGGATG
>JAENXO010000625.1 GCA_016649455.1 Gemmatimonadota bacterium
ATGATCCGGGCGCCGGATCTCTCGAACGCCTCGATGTTCCGTCGGGCCAGAGCGCGGGCGGCATCCAGTCTCCCGGCGTGCGCATGCAGGGCCCCACAGCACTCCTGCCCCGAGGCAGGTAGCTCCGCATGACCTCTGCGCCGCAGAGTCCGGCGGGTGGCATCGTGAACGTGAGAGTACAGGCCCGACATCACGCATCCCTCGAGCAGCGCGTATGCCTCCCCGGCACAAGCGGACTGCGGTTCAGACAGAGGTCCAGAGCCTGCGCTACCGTTCATCTTCGTCGTCCGTCGGGTTGCCGCGAGCATACCGGAGGCGAGTCCCGTGCGACCTGGTACGACGCGAGCGCCGAACTCGGCCAGCCGGAGGGTCCTCGCCAGCCTGGCAAGCGCGTAGGCCAGCCGGGAGGTTCTACGGCCGGTGAGAGATCCGAGCACGAGGTCCGCGAAGCGGCCGCCGGTACTCTGACTCAGTGACTGCTCGCGGGCCTGCTCCAGCAGACTTCCGTAGCGCACGCCGGCGGGACAGGCGGTTTCACAGGCGCGACATCCCAGGCAACGATTCATGTGGACCGAGAACGCGTCCTCGACGCCAATCCGCCCTTCGGCCAGGGCACGCATGAGGTAGACCCGACCCCTCGGGGAGTCGTTCTCTTCGCCCAGCACCTCGTACGTGGGGCAGACCGGAAGGCAGAAACCACAATGAACGCAGGAAAGAAGGTCTTCCAGCCAGCCCCCCGCTCGTGGTTCGCTGTCGGAGTGAGTCGTACGCGCCGATCCATCCATGGGGCCGCCGGTCATCCTGGCCTGGCCGGTCGCTCAGTTCCCGGCCGGCGCGGGATCTGAGGAGGAATGTTCGTGGGTGATCATCCAGCCCGCTCCCGTGCGGCGCACGATGAGCGTGCACGGCCCGGCCGCCCGGGTAACACCGTCTTCGTGGAGCACCCAACGGGCTGTCACGATGCCGATCATCGGCGTCAACGTACGGACCCGGATCGACTCGAACCTGAGGCTGTCGCGTTCCGCACCCGGCCCGAAGCTCGAAGCGTAGTTACCTCGGATTTCGTCGATTCCCGACAGAATGCCTCGCGATCCGACGAAGGTGGTGCTTGGGGCGTCCTGATAGTCGAAGAGGAAAGCCTCCAGGTCGCCTCGATTCCAGGCGGCTGCCGACGTCTCCAGCATCTGAGCGACATAGGGCTCGAGGCTCACGTCCTCCTCAGGCTCGACTTCGAGGCGACACCCGGACAGAGTCGTCGGTAGAACGATCAGAACGGCAGCAAGCGATCGGATCAGCGCCATTCTCCGAGGACCGGCGGAGTGGGTGTGGATCACGGAGTCAGGCATGTTACAGCTCCTTCGGGATGTACTTCCGGAAGTGGACCACCGCGCGTGATATGGCCCGCTCCAGGGCGGGCGTCGAGCCCACGAAAGGATGCCGGACATCGAACGTGTGCCCCGTGGATTCGAGAATGGCGAGTTCCGCGTCTGCGCCGGCCTCCGCAAACATCTCCGCGTCATCAGTCGATACTGCCTCGTCGCGCGCGCCGTGCACCACGAGAAGCGGGGGGGCGCCGGAGCGCAGCGCCGCGAGCGGGTCCAACCGTCCCTGGTTCTCCCGCAGGTCGTCGAGCACGTCTCGCTTCAGCAGCAGGATCTCG
>JAENXO010000633.1 GCA_016649455.1 Gemmatimonadota bacterium
CGAGTATACGGTCCGCTCTGCGTTCCGTTCGTCATCCAGTTCGGAGTACCTGCCGGCTACCCGGTCCAGCTCGTACGCCGTATGCAGGCCGAACAGGTTGGCCACCGACTTCCATTTGAGGATGTGGGCATCCACGTATAGCTCGTCACCCGCAATCTCGAACACCTCGACCCGACCGTCCGGGAGCTGGAAATGCGCCACGAATTCCTTCTCTCCAGCCGGGACCGTGCGGATCCATGCGGCCGTCTCCTCTCTGGTCAGCGCGCTGTATCCGCGCATCCCGACGAGCACGGTGACCGCGAGACCGGAGACGAGCCCGGCCACGATCGCCATCAGAATTGCCACGAGGGCGCTGAGGCTTCGGCGGCGCCTGACCGAGTGAAGAAATACGACCAGCAGGACGACGGACGAGAATCCGCTGAACAGTGCCAGGGCTCCGAGCAAGGTCTCGGGACGCATTGGGTCCTCCTCGATCCGGTCTTCTGAGATTCTCATACAGACTAGCCGATCCGGTTCCGCTGCGCCCGTCACCGGCCTCGCCGCCCGCGGTCGGCAGGCGTAGCTTCCGGCCGTCGTTGGTCGATCACTCCCGGCAGGAGAATGCGCCCGGCCGTGCACGAGCGAATCGTTGGCTTGTTCCGCGAGCACTTTGGTGTCGATCCGGAAGCCGTGTTCGAAATGGCCGGAGACGGATCGTCCCGGCAGTATCATCGCATCCGCGGGCCGGGGGAGCTTACGGCGATCGGCGCGGTCGCCCCGGATCGGGAAGAGAACCGGGCGTTTCTCTCGTTTTCCGATTCGTTCCGACAGGCGGGACTGCCAGTGCCGGAAATTTACGCCGCTGACGAGTCGGCCGGTGTCTGGCTCGAGGAGGACCTCGGAGATACGACCCTGTTCGACGCGCTCGAGGAGGCACGAACTGGAAATGCCGACGGGTTCCCCCCGTCCCTCGTTCCGGTGTATGAGCGGGTACTGGAGTGGCTGCCGAGATTCCAGGTTGAGGGCCACCGGACGATCGACTATTCGGTCGCGTATCCCAGGGCAGCATTCGATCGTCAGTCCATTCTGTGGGATCTGAATTATTTCAAATACCACTTCCTGAAGCTCGCTCACATTCCGTTCAGCGAGGCCCGGCTCGAGACGGACTTCCGCCGACTCGCGTCTTTCCTTCTCAAGGCGGACACGGATTACTTCCTGTACCGGGACTTCCAGTCGCGAAACGTGATGCTGAGAGACTCGGAGCCCTGGTTCATCGACTACCAGGGAGGAAGACGCGGAGCCCTGCAGTACGACGTCGCCTCTCTGCTGTACGACGCGAAGGCCGACCTCCCTGAAGCTCTGAGAGAGCAACTGCTGGAGCACTACCTGGACAGCCTGTCGGAGTATGTAGCGGTGGATCGCGAATCATTCGTCGAGCTGTATCGGGGCTACGTCGTGGTTCGAATCCTCCAGGCGCTGGGAGCCTACGGATACCGTGGTTACTTCGAGCGCAAACCGCGCTTTCTGCGCAGCGTCCCGTATGCTGCCGCGAATCTCGAACGGATTCTCGACCTCGGCCTGCCGATCCGACTGCCCGAACTCACGTCCGTGTTCGAGCGGATCGTGGAACGGCACGCCGGGATTCC
>JAENXO010000523.1 GCA_016649455.1 Gemmatimonadota bacterium
CGGCTTCCAGTCCGCGTATCTCTCGTGGGCCGGCTTCAGGCCCTGTCCGTCGAAGTGCTCATTCAGTTGATGGACCAGCCACTCGATCCATTCGTCGAACTTCTCACGTTCATGGGCACGGCGGGTGTCCCGGACCCAGAGCTCGATCCGGTCCCAGGTCTCGAGGATTACACCGCCCATCAATTCCCACACCATGTCGATCGACACGATGCGGCGGTGAATCATGATCCCCACGGATTCGAGCGTGAGGCTGACGAGCATCGCAGCGTCTTCGTATTGACTCCCTTTCGCCCGCAGCTCCTCCGCTGACACGCCGGTCGGGAGGGAGAGGATCAGACGCAGGGCGTGCGCGAATTCCGGATTCTGCACTGAGCGGGCCAGCTCGAGCGCTGCCCTGTCGCGCCGCTGGGCCCGAAAATGCGCGAGCTGGATGAGCGCGAAGGCGAAACCGCCCACGACGATGATCGCTCCGAGGATCTCTGCCAGGTTCGCTGCGCTGTTCAGGTCCATGAGATGCGGTACAACTCAAGCGGCGCGCGGTTCCGGAGAATCGGGCGCCGAGGTTCCCGTATGTCGGCCGCAGGATCTTGTGAAACGCCGCAGACAGGCTACATTTAATGTGGCGCCAGACGTTCCAATGTTTACCCTCGAGCCGTCCCCCCTCGACAGCGGCCCCGCTGGTACATCGCTTCCCCCCGACGGCGAGTTGTGTCGTCCTGTTATTGGCGGACTCGCCGTCTTGCGGTACACACATCGCGGAGGTGAGTCATGAGATGGATCCGCAGCCTGGTCGGAGTCTTCTTCATCCTGATCCTTGGAGTTTCCTGTTCGGACACACTTGTCGATCCTGTTGCGGACCCGGCAGACGCCGCGGACGTACCCGCGTTCAAGGTCGAGAAGATCACGTCGCGGTTCGCACCCCCCTACGAACCGGGTACGAAGACGTACCTCGACTGCCTCGGCGAGAACGTCCTGTGGTTCGGCACGATTGACATCATCTGGACAGAATGGGTCACACCGTCGGGCAACTGGATCGCGAGCTGGAAGCTCGACTTCTGGGACACTCTCGAGGTCGAGTGGCTCGAGGGCGAGGACTCGGGGACGATCTGGAACCTCGTCAGGGCCGAGAACCAGGGCACGGGCCAGGTGGTGAACGTCAGCGGCAAGGACATCATGCACTGGCAGGCGAACGAGTGGTTCGCGAACGCGGCCGGTGACATGATCCATATGCGGTCGCGGGGCCGGACGATGTTCGTCGACGGGGTTCTGAAGATGGAGCATGGCGGGGCGGTGGGGAAGTGTAAGTGAGCTAAGGCTCCCTGCCGCCCTTTTCCCAAAGTGGGAAAGTGGGAAAGTGGGAAAGTGGGAATCGGGCGGCAGGGTCCTGTGGGGATTGGTGCCCCGACCGGTTTTGGTTAGACTCGGACGTGGCCCCCGTTCATTTGTGCGTCTCCCCTCGCTCCCCGTGCGACCGAGGGGATTCTGTACGCCCACCATCCCACCAGGGAGGCACCGTGGCCGAGCTGAAGATCCGCAAGGGCAGTTTTCTCATCCAGGTTCACGACAACAACGAGGTCGTGTTTGCGATCAAAGTGCCCGGTGTAAATTGGAATGATCTAGACGAAATAGTGATCGAGGTGGAAGACACGGGGGGGCCCCACCCGGAGCTCCTGGTCGACATTCGAAAGCCCGGGGGCGGGAAGGACAAAGTACAGAAGCTGAATTGGCAGGGTGTCGGGCAAGGGTACACCGGGGAGGCGCCACAGCCGCCAGGGCCCTGAGCGCAGGCCGCCCCCGTCGGACCTCAGTCCGGAGTGCCCGTCTCGGCGACCAGCGCCTCGAACCGCGGGTTCCCGTGCAGCGGCTGAAACCACAACTCGCTGGCCCGCATTGCGCGCTTGTCGGGCTCGTCTTCGAGATTGAATTCGAGCCAGTCGAGCGCTCGTACCGTGTCCCCGTAGACAATCCACGAGTGGGCGAGGTCATAGGCGACGAGCCACTCGAGTTCCGCGTCCCGTGCCGTGTTCTCCGCTCGTTCGAGGACGGCGAGCGCACTGTCTTCGAGTCCGGCACGGTCGATCACGCTCGCCACCTGCGCCTCGATCAGGCTTCGGACGGGATCGGTTCTGTCGATCGCGTAGAGGTCGAGGA
>JAENXO010000047.1 GCA_016649455.1 Gemmatimonadota bacterium
GGTGGGGAGACTGGCGAACCTGATTCGCGGCAATCGCTCTCAATCCGGACAGAATACGATGAGTTCCTCCGAACGCGGCTTCGAATCGCTGCTGATCACCGGACTCCTGGTGCTGCTCGGTCTGATGCTGAGCCTGTTCGCCGTCCTCTATGCGATCCCTGCCGAGCACCTGACACTTCCGGACAGACAGAGCGCGCTCCGTATGGGGAGTATCGACGACATTTCCGTGGGCGGGAGCCGGGTGAACAACTGGGGAGACGAGATCGTGCTTCTGGTGCGGATCTCAGTCGACGAGTTCTATGCCATACAGGGAACGTCTACCCTCGACGGTTGCATCCTCGATTGGGACCAGCAGGCTTTTCGGGTCGTCTCGCCCTGCGGCCATCAGATGTATGATTTGCGAGGACGTGCAGTCGAAGGACTGACGACCCGCCCGCTCCGGCGCTACGACGTAAGCGTCCAACGCGGACTCGTTTTCGTGACCCGCGAGCAGGGGTGAAGACGATGAGAGAACGGACCACTGAGTGGCTCAGGCAATTTCGCGACGACATCAGGCAGAGTGCGGATCCCGCTCTGCTGGGCGTGCTCCGCGTGTTCGGCCTTCTGTACGGGAAGATCGACCGGGACGTCCCGATCGACCAGTCCCTGCGTAAATCCTGGAACCGGCGTCTTCCCGCGAATGTCAACTGGAAGCACGCCTTCGGAGGCATCGCCTATTTCCTGTTCATGATCCTCGTCGTGACCGGTGTTCTCCTGACGTTCTACTACCGGCCGTCGGTAGACGAGGCGTATCCGAGCATTCAGTTCATCGTGTCGGAGGCTCCATTCGGCTGGCTCCTGCGGGACATGCACGTGTGGGCTGCGAGTCTGATCGTCGTGGCGCTGCTGGCCCACATGGCGCGGATCCTGTTCGCGGGCGCGTACAAGCCCCCGCGCGAGACGAGCTGGTTCGTGGGGATCGCTCTGTTCGCCGTGGTCATCATATTCGGTGTGACAGGATACCTGCTCCCGTGGGACCAGTGGGCATACTGGGCGACCGCCGAGTTCACCTCTGGGGTCGAGCGGATCCCGCTGATCGGCGGGATGATCGCAATGTTCATGCGCGGAGACCGGCTAGTATCCAGCGCTACTCTGAGTCGGTTCTTCGCTCTTCACGTCATCGTGCTTCCATGGCTGGCGTTCGGACTCATTTCCCTGCACTTCGTGATCATCCGCAGCCACGGGATCGCGGGCTCCGAGCACGCGCCGGAGGGTGAGGGAACTCTGTTCTATCCGAACCACCTCATGCGCCTCATCGTCGTCTCGGTGTTCCTCATTGCCGTGGTGGGTACCCTCGCGGCCCTGTTCCCGCGGCCCGTGGGCGATCCGGCGACGCCGTTTTACCCACCGGACGATCTGGTCTCGACCTGGGTTCTGGTGGACGTAACGATCGCGCTGCTGCGGTTCGTGGGACCGGTCGGTGTGTTCGTGGCACTGCTCCTCGTCGCAGCGCTCGCCCTCCTTCCGTTGTTCGACCGCAAACCGGAGACCGATCTTCGCAAGAGACCGGTCGTCGCGATCCTGGGAATCATCCTGTTCGGAGGATTCATCCTCGCATGGGCGATAGGTCACCAGGTTACGGTTCCCATCGGCTCCGACACGATTCCCCAGGAGCTGCTTGAGGAACGGGCGCTTCCGCCGGAGCCGGCACCGGACCTCGGTGGCGAGACCGGGGCGATCCAATCGGGCGGAGAGGCAACGGAAGAGGTGGTCGAATGACGAGTGCACGCCCCCTCACCGTCCTGATCGCCGCAGCGCTGGTGGCGATCGCGCAGCCGGCCCGCGGGCAGGGAACACGGCCGGTGCTCACGACCCGGGCCGACGGGACCGCGTACGGGTGCCTGGTCTGCCACGCCGACAAGCGCCGTGCTTTCGTCCAGGGTGTGCATTCTGAATGGGGAATCCGCTGCCACGATTGCCACGGAGGGGATCCGGTTGCGCTCGAGGTCGGGCCGGCGCACGCGGGCGAATTCGTCGGCGCTCCCGACAAGCTCCAGACGGTCGAAATCTGCTCGAGCTGCCATGCGGATCCCGACCAGATGCGGCAGTACGGACTGCCCGCCGACCAGTTCGCGGAGTTGAAGACGAGTCGGCACGGTCAACTGTTGGAGGCGGGCAACCGGGATGCGCCGACATGCTCGGACTGCCACGACCCGCATACGACGCTGCCATCGAGCGACGCCCGAAGCGCGACGTTTCCGACGAACATCCCCCGAACGTGCGGTCGATGCCATTCCGACACGGAGATGATGGAGCCGTACGGCCTGGTAATCGACCAGCTCGAGGAGTTCCGCCAGAGCGCTCACGGCAGAGCCATTTTCGAAGACGGCAACTTCGCTGCGCCCAGCTGCATCGGCTGTCACGGGTCGCACGCGGCACTCCCCCCGGACGTCGGGGAAATCGTAAATGTGTGCGGCAGGTGTCACATCGACGTGAGGCGGGCGCTGGCCAGCGGACCACACGGCGGAACCACGGAATCGGGGAATGTCCTCCTCGGGTGCACGGCCTGTCACACGAACCACGGCACGGAGAGCATTGACTCGGAGTCGATAGCGGAGACGTGCGCGCGCTGCCACGAGGAAGATGACGCAGCGGTGCGGCTCGGAGAGCAGATCGAGGAGGGAGTGGTCCGGGCTGAGCGGGAAATGGAGTCAGCCAGGGAGGCGATTTCCGAACTCGGCATTACCGGGCGCCGGACGTCGGACGCTCGTTTTCGGTACAGGCATGCGCTGACGGAATTCCGGCAGATCGCCGAGGTTCAGCACGGCTTCGATGTCGAGCAGTTGACAGACCTGGAGCTGAAGATCTCTTCGATCACGAAAGGCATCGAGGCGGCGGCCGAAGTCGCGGTAGAGGAACGCTGGGAGCATCGGCTGCTGCTCATACCATTGTGGTTCTTCGCGCTGTCCATAGCCGCTCTCGCGTATTTCCGTCTCCGAAAAGCATAGCGAGGAAGGCCGCGCGAAGATGTCGATCCGTTCGAAACTCCTCCCGGAGGGTCAGAAGACGATCCGAGCCGTGATCCTGATCGGAATCCTGGGTGTCATACTTCTCAGCCTGACCGCGGTCGGGTTCATCGAGTACAGCGCGCAGCCGGTGTTCTGCACCAACTGCCACAACATGGCGCCATACTACGACTCGTGGGCGACATCCTCGCACAACGACGTTCCGTGCATTCGCTGCCATTACGCTCCGGGCATCAAGGCCGAGGCAATGGGCAAGCTCCAGGCGGCGAACCAGGTGGTGAAGTACGTGACGGGAGCGTATGGGACGAAGCCCTGGGCCGAGATCGAGGATGCCGCATGCCTGCGGTCCGGGTGCCACTCCGAGCGGAAGCTGGAGGGCGTTGTCGACTTCGGGGATATTCACTTCGACCATACCAGCCACCTCGGTGAACTGCGTCGCGGCAAGGAACTTCGCTGCACGAGTTGCCATTCCCAGATCGTGCAGGGAGACCACCTCGCGGTTACGAGTTCGACCTGCTTCCTTTGCCATTTCAAAGACCGTCCTGAAGGCCAGCCCATCGCGGGGTGCACGGGCTGTCACGTCGAGCCGCCGCGCGTCCTCACGTCTGCCGGTATCGTGGTCGACCATCCCCAGTATGTGCGGGACATGGTGTCGTGCGTCTCCTGTCATGCGCGAGTGACGTCGGGAGACGGTGCCGCGGCTCGGTCCCGATGCTACGGATGCCACAATGAACCGGAGCGTGTGGGCGAGTACGAGAATACAACCCTGGTGCACCGGGTTCACCTCGCCGAGCACAACATCGAGTGCGAACTGTGTCACCTCCCGATTGCGCACCGACAGGTGGAATTGCGGGAGACGTTCGAACTCGACTGCGTCTCCTGCCACCAGGGTACGCACGAAGCGCAGCGGCAGCTGTACAGCGGGATCGGAGGACACGGAGCAGAAGACACGCCGAGCGCCATGTATCTCGCGCGAGTGTCATGCGGAAGCTGCCACGGTCTGGCGAGGGAAGTCGAAGGACATGAGCAGGTCCAGGTGGCCGGCGAAGCGACGTGCATGTCGTGCCACGGGATTCAGTACGCCAACATCCTGCCCTCGTGGCAGGACGAGATGAACGAGCGACTCGCTCAAGTCGAGCGAGTCGTCCACCAGGCTGAGCGTGCACCCGGTAGCGGATCGACCGAGCTTCGGGCGACATCGGACAGCCTGTTGAGGCTGGCGAGAGAAAACCTCGAACTGGTTCGAGTCGGCCGGGGAGCCCACAACATCGTATTTGCCGACGAACTCCTGAGGGCGTCGCTCGATTTCGTAGACCAGGCCAGTGCAGTTGGTGGTATCGAGTTCGACGTACCGGCGGTGGACATCGGGCCGGCGGTAGGAGAGGACGTCTGCCTGCGGTGCCACCTCGGGATCGAGAGCCAGGGGACCGAGTGGTTGGGGGGACCGTTCGCTCACGGCCCACACGTCGAGTCTGCGGCTCTGCCTTGCTCCACCTGCCACACGCCGCTCGACGACCACGGTGGAATTCGTTTCGATGGTCGGGAAGGATGTGCGGACTGTCACCACGGCCTCGGCGCCGCCGTGCCGTGCACGAGATGTCACGAATCAGGAACGGGAATTCCGTCGGGAGTGATCGATCGGCCGGAGGGATCCTTCCTCCACACTCCCCACCTCGGCGCCGGGCTTTCCTGCTCGACCTGCCATTCCGGAGCCACGAACAGCGCCGCCGGCGTCCAGTGCATGGCCTGTCACGAGTCTCATCACCGGCCCGAATCTGCATGCCGATCGTGCCACCGGACTGACGTCAAGACGATTCATCCGGCGGAGGCCCACGGGAACTGCAGTGCGTGCCATGGGGACGCGGTATCCTGGCTGTCGGTGTGGACCCGCGAGGCCTGCCAGGTGTGCCACCGGGATCGTGAGCAGCACTACGTCGACAACGTGTGCACGAGTTGCCACACGATGCCTCAGCCTCCCGGGGGTACGGCGGACGTGACAGGCAATTGAACGGCGACGTTTCGCTGATATGAACGACCGTACGCTACTGATCATTCTCCTCACCCTCGCGGCGCTCGCATTCGTAGTGGGGATCTGGGTGGGTCTCGGATACCCGGGCCTAGTCGGGAAGTACGAGAAGACGGGAAGGGTGCCGCGCGTCAGCCCGTTCGAAATGCTGATGGACTGGGTCGTCCGGCGGTTCGATCGCTGATGCCATCTCCCGGACCGGGCGTGGTCGGCAGGCTCGACCGGGTCCGAAGAGTCCTGTGGCTCGTCCTCGCCGCGAATCTCCTCGTCGTCGCCGTCAAGCTGTTCGTCGGCCTGCGCGCCGGTTCCCTGGCCGTGCTGGGTGACGCGGCTCACTCGGGCGTGGACGCGCTGAACAACGTGGTCGGTCTGCTCGCGGTGAACGTGGCTGCGGAGCCGCCCGACGAAGAGCATCCGTACGGACACGGAAAATACGAGACGCTGGCGGCTCTCGCGGTCGTCAGCTTCCTGTCGATCGCGGGGTTCGAGCTCGTTGCGGGGGCCGTCGGTCGCCTGCTCGGATCCGCGAGCCCGCCCCAGGTCGATTCGCTGACCTTCGTCCTGCTCGGCGGGACGATGCTCGTGAACACCCTCGTCGCCACCGCCGAAGCCCGGGCGGCCAGCCGGCTCCGTTCACCGGTCCTGTCGGCAGATGCCCGGCACACTGCAGCCGACGTGTTGGTCACGATCAGCGTGATCGGCGGTCTCGGGCTCGTGGTCCTGGGCTGGGACGACGCGGATGCCTGGCTGGCAATCGTCGTCGCCGCGCTGATCGCGAAGAGCGGTTATGAAATCCTGCGCGGGACTATCCCCGTTCTCGTGGATTCGCGCGCCATCGAAGCATCCCGAATCCGGAACTTCATCGGTCCGGTTCCAGGCGTGCTGAAGGTGACCGATGTAAAGTCGCGCGGGAGCCTTGACGCCGAGGCGTTCACGGAGCTCACGGTAATCGTCGAAGGCGGGATCACGGTCGAGCGGGGTCATGAGATCGCGGATGCCGTAGAGCGAAAGCTGCTGGATGAAGGTTTCACTGGAGTGGTGGTGCATGTCGAACCGCCGGCAGGCGGGATCGATCCAGAGGAATTCAGTCAGACGGGTCCGGCTCCGAGGTGATCCACCGGCAGCGATCGTCGCCCTGCCCGACGCACAGTACGTGGCTCAGGCGCGCCGCGTCGCTCCCGACCCGAGCGGCACATACCTCAAGGGCCGCCGTCATCAACGCGCACCCGGCTCCTTCTGCCGTGGTGGTCGCCAGCGGCGGTGCCAGAACGTCGATCCCGTCGGTCCCGACTTCCATCACCATATGGATCGCCGCCCCCGGTTCGAGAGCACGGGCCACATTTGTCATCGCCCGGATCAACTTCCTGCGGCGCAGCCCGGCCGGCGTGAACCGACCCTTGAAGCGGTCGAACCGGCTCGGCTCCGAGAACCGTGCTTCCGCCAGGTTCCTGCCGGCGGAAGCGAACACGGCGACGGCGTCCGGCCGTCGGTCGATCAGCTGAAGCAGATTGCCGTACTCGTCAGGAGAGATCACACCCCGGCGGTCCCTGATCTCGGCATATCGCCGCATCTGGGCATCGACCACGTCGTTCAGGCCCAGACGCCTGGGCAGGCTGATCCGAAATGACTCGTCCTCGATGACTTCGTCCGGGGTGTCCGTGGCCCGGAGCGAATTCAACAGCGCGATCGCGATCGCGGGGTTGACCTTGTTGGTTCCTCTGGTGGGTTTCATACGCGAGCGACAGGCTAGCGACCCGTTCCGGGGTCGGCAACCGGGAAGCCGGAGGTGACCTACCCGGTCGTGGGTCTGCTGCTCGGCGTCCTGGGTCTCGCACTGGCGATTCGACGGGACTGGCTGACCCCCGCAGGCGCCGGTGCGGGTCTGGTGGTCGGGGCGGTACTTGTCATGGGAACGCACGCTGCGGGTCCGATTCTGCTGGTGGTGTTTCTGGCCAGCTCATCCGTGCTGAGCCGGACCCGGATCGAGGGACCCCGGAACGGCTGGCAGGTGGTGGCCAACTCGGCGGTTCCCGGAATCGCGGCTCTGCTCGCAGCCGTCGGAGCACTGCTCTGTGCCGGCACGGCGGTCGCCGGAGCGATTGCCGCCGTGACTGCGGACACGTGGGCGACCGAAGTCGGTACCGCGCTGCGAGCGCCCGCCCGCCTCGTGACGACCTGGCGCAGGGTGCAGCCCGGCCGGTCGGGAGCGATCTCCGTGCCCGGTACCGCAGCCGGGGCCGCCGGCGCCGCGGCGATCGCGCTCATCGCTTCATATCTCCCGGCGACCGCCTGGGGACCGGCGCTGCCGCCGCAGTTCACGCCGGTGCTGGTGGGAGGGCTGGTCGGGATGTTCGCCGACTCGTTCCTCGGGGCGACGGTCGAGGGCAGAATCCCCGGAATCAACAACGAGACCGTGAACCTGCTCGGAAGTCTCGCCGGCGCGGTCACCGCCTGCCTCCTGGCCTGAGCCCCGTTCTCCGGGACCCGGCACATTGTCGCTGCCCGGGGGTTCCTGCATCTTCCCCGACTCGATTCGCCGCGCCGACCAGGGCGCAGGGCGGCAGTGACCCGAACCGCGGGCCGTTTCGGCACCGGAGTGTGATGTACGAACCGACACCTACCGAGCAGAAGTGGCAGGGCCTGTGGGCCGAGCAGCGCACCAACGAGCCGGATCTCGATGGGGCCGAGCACCCGTACTACAACCTGATGATGTTCCCGTACCCCTCGGCCGAGGGACTGCACGTCGGGAACCTGTACGCGTTCACGGGCGCAGATTTCCACGGGCGCTACCGGCGGCTGCGAGGCCTCGACGTGTTTCAGCCGATCGGATTCGACGCATTCGGGATCCACTCGGAGAATTACGCGCTGAAGGTCAACGTCCATCCGATGGAGTTGATCCCGCGCAGCATCGAGACGTTCACTCGCCAGCTCGAGCGGGCCGGGATCATGTACGACTGGTCGCACACCGTGACCACGACGGATCCCGCCTACTACAGGTGGACCCAGTGGATCTTCCTGCAGCTGTTCAAGGCCGGACTGGCCGAGAAGAAGGAAGCGCCCGTCAACTGGTGCCCGTCGTGCAAGACCGTGCTCGCCAACGAGCAGGTCGAAGGGGGGAAGTGTGAGCGTTGCGGGACGGAAGTGGGGCAACGGCTGCTCAGCCAGTGGTTTTTCCGCATCACGGACTACACCGAGAAACTGCTGGCGAACCTGGACTGGATCGACTGGTCGGCTTCGACCCTGACGGCTCAAAGGAACTGGATCGGTCGTTCCGACGGCGCATTGCTCCGGTTCCGACTGGCTTCCGATCCCGACGAGACGATCGAGGTGTTCACCACGAGGCCCGACACCCTGTTCGGGGCGACGTTCATGGTGCTCGCTCCCGAGCATCCGCTGGTGGATAGTCTGACGACCGACGAGCGCCGGGCTGAGGTATCGGCCTACCGGGACGCCGCCGCCGCGGTGGACCTGGTAGAGCGCCTGAAGACCGACGACAAGACGAAGACCGGTGTGTTCACCGGCGGTTTCGCGATCAACCCGGCTACGGGCCTGGAAATCCCCGTGTGGATCGCGGACTACGTGCTGATGGAGTACGGCACGGGCGCGATCATGGCCGTTCCGGCGCACGACCAGCGGGACTTCGAGTTTGCCAGGCAATACGGGCTCGATATCAGGCCCGTCGTGGCCTCCCCGGATCTGGTCGAGCAGACGATCGATCCTTCGTCAGTGTCGCTGGAGCTCGGCGACCAGGCGTTCGTTGAGCATGCCGAGGGTGAGCGGCTGATCAACAGCGGTGAATTCAGCGGCCTGACCGCGGTCGAGGGTGGAGCTCGGATTGTCGCGTCACTGGGAGAGCAGGGCCTCGGTGAGCCGCAGGTGAACTATCGGCTTCATGACTGGTGCATCTCGCGCCAGCGTTACTGGGGTCCGCCGATCCCGATCATCTACTGCGACGAATGCGGGACCGTCCCGGTGCCGGAAGCGGACCTGCCCGTGCTCCTGCCGCACGTGGAGCAGTTCAAGCCGGGCGACGACGGGATCGCTCCGCTGGCCAAGGCAGAGTCGTTCTACCGTGCGACCTGTCCGACCTGTGGGAGAGAGGCCCGCCGCGAGACCGACGTGTCGGACACGTTTCTCGACAGCGCCTGGTATTTCCTGCGCTATCCGAGCACCGACTTCGACGATCGTCCGATGGACGAAGCGCGGACCGATCGCTGGCTGGCGGTCGACATGTACATCGGGGGCGAAGAGCACGCCGTGCTCCACCTCCTGTACTCGCGGTTCATCACGATGGCGCTGCACGACCTCGGCCACGTGCCGTTCGAAGAGCCCTACGAGCGCTTCCGCAAGCACGGACTGATCATCCGCGATGGCGCGAAGATGTCGAAGTCGAAGGGCAACGTGGTGAATCCGGACGAGTACATCGATCGCTACGGCGCGGACACCTTCCGTACCTACCTGATGTTTCTCGGGCCGTACCAGGAGGGCGGCGACTTCCGCGAGGCGGGGATCGCGGGCCCGCAGCGCTTCCTGTCGCGAACGTTCGATGCGGTGGAGGCCGCGGTCGAGAGTGGACAGACGGGATTCCCGGATCCCGATGTCGAGCGCGTGATCCACCAGACGATTCGCCAGGTCACCGGGGACTTCGAGAGCCTCTCGTTCAACACGGCGATCGCCGCGCTGATGGAGTTGCTGAACGTCCTGCGGGCATCCGGACGCGTACCTACGCGTGACGAAGTCCGGCCGCTGGTCGTGATGCTCGGCCCGATCGCGCCTCACCTGGCCGAGGAGCTGTGGGAGATGCTCGGGAAGGAATCGAGCCTGTTCGAGCAGGCCCCCTGGCCCGACTACGATCCGTCGAAGCTCATAACGGACACCGTGGACCTTCCGGTCCAGGTGAACGGGAAGCTGCGAGGGACGATCACCGTCGCTCGCGGAGCCGACGAAACCACGGTGAGTCAGGCGGCCCTTGCTGACGAGGGAGTGAAGCGTCACACCGACGGCGTTGAGATCGTGAAGACGATCTACATCCCGGATCGACTCCTGAATCTCGTCGTGCGGTCGTAGGTATGGACTGAGTCCGGACCCAGCCTTCCACGGACTTGCACGCGCGGCGTGCTAGGTCCGCTCCAGGACGGGTCCGGACTCAGTCCAGTCTCGATCGACGGCAAGGTTCGGAGAGGAGTACATCAGGAAGGCATTGAGAGCTGAGTGCGGCCGGCCTCTGGAGCGAGCATTGCATGCCGTGCATGCCGGCTCGCGAAAGAGGCCGGCCGCGCTCAACTCACCAACTGACGGAACCTTCCTCCGACGTATCGATCTCGGCGCCACCCTCGCCCTCGGCGAACAGGAAGCTCTTCAGGTTGGCGATCAGGAATTCACGTGCCTTCGGCTCCCGCACGTTGAGGCCGTTGTGATTGATGATCACCATCTGCCGCTGCTTCCATTCCTCCCAGCATTCGGAGCAGATGGACATAGCGATCCGCTGACCGAGCTCGTTCGGGAAAGGAGGATTGCCCATCGGCGCGCGTCCCACCGTCCGGCACCGCTCGCAGAGGAATCCGGCATCGGACTCGATCAGGTCGGAGTCCATGTCAGACCGGGACCGTGAGGACCGAGCAGTTCGCGTTCTGGATCACGGCCGCGGTGATTCCGCCGAGCAGTACCCGCGCCACGAGTCCTGGAGCGTGGTACTTGCCGATCACGATCAGGTCCGCTGCTTCAGATTCGGCCGTGTTGAGAATGTGGCTCAC
>JAENXO010000266.1 GCA_016649455.1 Gemmatimonadota bacterium
GGCTCAGGGCTTCCCGGTCATCGGCCGCGCCTCGAACGAATTCGTCATCAACTCGTCGTCCCACCCGCCGGTCACGTGGATGTAAGCCTTCGCGTCGTACAGGAACGCCTTGATCAGGTTGTGATTGAGGTAGGCATACAGGCCGTCCTGCTTGAACGTGTACACGGCCGCGGCCGTCCCACCCGCCACCACGTCCCAGGACTCGAGTCCCTCATCCGGCTGGTTGTTGAACTTCCCGTACGGCCAAACCCAGTCGCCGTGGCCGCCGATCAGGTGCGGGAAAGACGGATTGTTGGCCTGGGAGTGCAGCATGAGAATCGTCTCGCCCACCTCGGCTTCGAGCCGGATGTCCGCGGTCAGCGCGCCGTACTTGCCGTTGAACGCGATGTGGGTGGGGACCAGGCCTTTCATCACCTCGAGCATCGGGCCCATCTGTTCCGCGAAGCTCCCGAACCTGCGGGACGTCCCGTCCTCGTTCAGCGGGACGTAGTAGTCCTGCTCACCGAAGTAGAAGGCGCGATCGTAGCGGATCGGCTTCCCGTATCCATCTCGCAGCCCCTCGCGTGGAAGCACCAGGATCGCGCCGTTTCCGCCGGTCACCACGTGGTACGGCACCATCTGGCCGCCCGGCGCGCAGTGGTACACGAACAGCCCGGCCTTCTTGGCCCGCCACAGGAGCCCGACCTCCTGGCCCGGCGCAATCTTGGTCAGTCCGCCCCCGCCGAGCGCGCCCGTAGAAGCGTGAAAGTCGATGTTGTGGAGAAAGACGTTGTCCGCCCCCAGCTGCCGGAACAGAACGCTGTCGGTTGTACCATTCACCAGGGTCAGGTTCACCCAGTCCCACTGAAAGACGACGGGTACCGGACCGGGCACGCTGTTGTCGAACGCCATCTGCCACACAAACACTCCCGGCGCGATCTCTTCTTCCCGCTCGACGATTTCCATCCGGATGTTCACCACGCGCGGCGGGCCGCTGGCGACCTGCTCGTGGGGCGGCAGGAACGGTGGTGCGACGAGTTCCTGGTCGACCGACACGGCGTCAGCGAGGGCGAAGTTCACGATGGCCGGATCGGAGTCGAGCTTCCACCCTTCAGGCTCAGACTCCTCCATGCATGCCGTGAGAAGCAGGATCGGAAGGAGTACTAATGCTGATCGGTTCATGCTTGCCCCTATAGACAGGTTCAAGGGGTATGTGTGCTGCCTCGGATATTATCATAATGTTATGATGTTGAACTGGTGGAGCAACTCAGTCGAGTGGTCAGGCATGGAAAGCCCTGCTCCTTCTCCCCCTGAGTCCACGAATCCGCTAGTGTATGGCATGTCCCACAATCGGCCGACCAATCCGCCTGAACTGGTCCCGCGTCGTCACGACACGGCCGAGCGCGAGATCGACTCGCTCTCCACGCATCATCTGCCGGCCGATCTGCTCGACGCGTCTGTCCGCCGGCTGCGCGTAATTTCACTGGTGTATTCGGCGATCTTCTTTCTTGCGGCGATCTTTCCCAACCTGTTCTGCCAGCTGATTGCGCTGTTCAATCCAACCGCGATGTGCAGAACCCTCTTCTTCACGTCCCTGCGGTCTATCGGACCACCGGTGCTGTCGATTCTCGCCGGCCTGGCCGTGTACTGGTTCATGAGATCCGATCGACCTTCGGCCACTACCAAGCTGCAGGTGGGCCTCGTATTCCAGGTGCTGGGGAGCTTTGGAATAGCCCTCGCCGAGTACCAGGGCATCATTACGCCCATCAAGTACGTCGGAATGGAGAACATCGTTGACGGGGGGCGATTCGGGCTGTCCTGGGTGGCGGCCTGGGTCTTGATGTTCACCGTGGTCGTTCCGAGCCCTCCCGGACGAGCCCTCCTCGCCGCCGCTCTCTCCGTCAGTTCGGTGCCTCTCGCATTCGCACTCTACTCGGCGCTCGGGGTGAACACGGTTCACTTGAGCCCGATGGCATTCTTCTTTGCCCTCGTGTTTCCGTACATCCTGATCGTCGGAATGGCCTGGATTTCAGCGCGAGTCGTGTACCGGCTCGGGACCGAAGTCCGGCGTGCCCGTGAGCTGGGCAGCTATCGCCTGGTCGAGCGGCTGGGCAAGGGAGGCATGGGAGAAGTCTGGCGTGGAGAGCACCGACTGCTGGCACGACCGGCCGCAGTGAAGCTGATCAGACCCGAAGTGCTGGGGATGGCGGACGGAGAGCACCGCCGCGTAACTCTGCAACGATTCGAACGGGAGGCCCAGGCGACGGCCGCGCTGAATTCGCCGCACACCGTGGATCTGTACGACTTCGGCGTGTCGGACGACGGGGCATTCTACGCGGTGATCGAGCTGCTCGATGGATTCGACCTGGACACGCTGGTCCGGAAGTTCGGCCCCCTGCCAGCCGAGCGCGTCGTGCACCTGCTTCGCCAGGTATGCGACTCACTGGCCGAAGCCCACGAGACGGGGCTGATCCACCGCGATATCAAACCCGCCAACATTTTCGCGTGCCGATTCGCCCGCTCCACGGACTGGATCAAAGTACTCGACTTCGGAATGGTCAAACTGCCTGACGGCACAGGCGATGCGATGCTCACGGGAGAAAACGTGGCCGGCGGAACCCCGGCGTTCATGTCCCCCGAGCAGGCGGTCAGTGGAACCGTGGACGGGCGCTCCGACCTGTATTCCCTCGGATGTGTCGCCTACTGGCTGTTGACCGGTGAGCCGGTGTTCTCCGGTCACACTCCGATCGAGACGATAGTGCAGCATGTGAAATCAGATCCGACACCTCCTTCCGGACATTCCGAGATTCCGGTGCCCCCGGCGCTCGACTCGATCATCCTCTCCTGCCTGGCCAAGTCTCCGGACGATCGGCCGCAGACGGCAGATGCCCTCGCCCGGCTTCTGGAATCGGTGCCGCTCGATCGGGAGTGGGATCCCGAACGGTCGAGGGAGTGGTGGGACCTCCACCTTCCTCCCGCAGCCCCGTCAGCCAACCACGACACTACAGGAGACTGAGATGACACGCCGCCAGCTTGGGTCCTCGAGTCTGGAAATCACACCCGTCGGCCTCGGCACCTGGGCGATTGGTGGCCCGGGCCCGTTCGGTTGGGGTCCGCAGGACGATGCCGACTCGATCGCAGCAATCCGCAGGGCCGTCGAGCAAGGAATCAACTGGCTCGACACGGCACCCGTGTACGGCCTGGGCTATTCCGAGACCATCGTGGAACGAGCGCTGGAGGGTTTCTCGGAAGCCGATCGGCCGCTCGTGTTCACCAAGGTCTCCTTCCGGTGGGACGACGAGGGGAACACTTCCCACGTGCTGAAGGCGGATTCGATCAGGGCGGAGGTCGATGAAAGCCGCCGCCGTCTCGACATGGACGTCCTCGACCTGTGCCAGATCCACTGGCCCGCGTTTCCGCCGGGCGGCCCGGACGCTGATATCGAGGAGGCGTGGACGACGCTCGCTGAGTTAAGAAGTGAGGGGAAGATCAGGGAGATCGGGGTGTCAAATTTCGATGCCGCACAACTGGGGCGAGTCCAGGCGATCGCGCCCGTCACTTCCCTGCAACCACCCTACTCGATGCTGATGCGGCAGATCGAGGACGGGATCCTCCCTTACTGCTTCGAGCACGGGATCGGGGTCATCGTCTACTCGCCGATGCACAACGGTCTGCTCACCGGACGCATGACCCGGGAGCGCATCGCGTCGCTCCCCGAGTCCGACTGGCGCGTGCAACTCAATCCCGCGTTCAAGGACCCTCACCTGTCGCGGTGTCTCGAGGTCGTCGAGCTGCTGCGCGAGATCGGAAATCGGCACGGACGTTCCCCCGCCGAGCTGGCGATCGCGTGGACGCTGCATCATCCGGCGGCCACCGGCGCCATCGTGGGTGGCCGCAGTTCCGCACAGATCGACGGATTCGTCGGGGCGCTCGAATTCCGGCTGAGCGATCAGGAGTACGAAGAGATCGGGGCGGCCCTCCCGGAATCCATCGGGCTCATGTAAGCGGCCTGAACGGGCACAGGAGCTGCAGGGCGACGACCCCGAGCGTCTTCGCCCTGCCGATCTGTCTAGCCGGTCACCCGGACCAGCGCGTTCCGTCGGACCTCGATTTCGTCACGGATCGGTAGGAGTTCGAGATCACAATTCTGCCACAGGTCCAGCAGACGGTTGTAGTTGAGGATCGCGTCCTCCACCCGCCCGTCATCCTCGGCGATCTGGCCCATCAGTCGATACACGGACGACCGATACACGCCGTCCCAGGGACTCCAGGACTCGTACAGGCCCTCGAGATACGCCTTCGCGGTCGCTGCGCCTCCAATCTGCATCTCCAGTTCAGACCGCACGAGCCTCGAACGGGCCTGGTCGGCGATCGGCACCACGCTGATCGCATGCGGAACCTGGAATTCGACCGAGCGCAGCACTTCGAGCGCTTCCTGTCGATCACCCTCCTTCAGCAGGATCTCGCTCTCGAGAATCAACTCGGCGGCGACCCTGCGCGTCGAATCCAGGCCCGGGGCACAAGTGGACAGATCCCGCCCGGCCGGCTA
>JAENXO010000260.1 GCA_016649455.1 Gemmatimonadota bacterium
CCCGTAGGCCTCCTTCACCTGCTTCTCGGCCGTCGCCAGGTCGAGCCGGGAGACCTGAAGGCTGCGGTTGTTGCGCAGCGCGATTTCCACCGCACGGTCGATGTTCCAGATCTGATCGGGTTCAGGGAGTCTCGCCTGCTCGATGTCGATCCCCAGCGCCTCGGCCCGAGCCGTCGTCGTCTCCTGGCCGATGGCGGGAAGGGTTGACCATCCGGTCCACAGCACGACGAGGAGCACTGTCGTCCGCGGCCTCATATGGCATCCTCCAATTCGGCCAGGCGATCCGGTGCAAGTCCGTCGCGGATCAGCTCCCTGAACTTCTCGAACAGCGCCAGCGTGGCTTCCGGCTGCCCGCAGTCGCCGCCCCACAGGCCGACTTCGTCGAGCATCTCGGCCGGATCGCAGGCCATGAAGATCGTCACGAGTCCATGCACGACAGACCACAGAAACAGCACCACGACATCGGGATCCGCCTGGCGGATCGCGCCTGACTCCATCGCTTCGACCACCGACTCGCGTAGCACGACATATCCACCCTGGCCGGGAATGCCGCGGATCGCCCGTGGCTGCTCGGGCCGGATCGCGAAGATGATCTTGAAGTACTGGCGATTCCTGAGCGCGAACTGGATATAGGCCTCACCGAGCGCGGCTACCCGCTCCATCGAGCCGCGCGGCAAATTCTCGACCGCTCTTCGCAGGTAGTCCTCCGACCGCTGGAAGCCGTGCTGAACGACCCTGTCGACCAGGGCTTCCTTGTTGTCGAAGTAGTGGTACAGGGCGGTGGCGCTCAGGCCGACGCGCGACCCTACGGCACGCATAGAGAGCGCCCCGATTCCTCCTTCGGCAAGCAGGTCTCGGGCGGCCTCGAGTATTGCAGTCTCAGTGCCTGGCGCACCCGGCTCGGGCACCGACCGCGTCGAGGTGGGCGGCGGCGTATCGTCTGAGACCGGGTCCAGCAGATCCGGACCGGGCATGGGCATTCTCCGGGGTTAACGGCGTTAGGTTTACAGTGTTAACCTAACAGCGTTAACCCCGGACACAAGTGGGGTTCCGGCTCACACCGCGCGCAGTGTGAAGTCGATGCGGTACGGGCCCTTTTCTCCGTTCCCCTCGACTGCGTATGCCCCGGGTTCGGGGATCCGTGCCGATCCGCGGTACAGGAGCCGGTCGGCCCCGGCCACCCGTGTGATCAGGGCCGACTCCAGGTCCGTGGCCGCCGAGCCGAGAGAGTCGGAAAACACACCCGCCACGTCAGGCAGCGAATTGCGAGCGCGGCCGATCAACGCCCCCAGCACTTCCCCCAGACCCCGGCGGATCCGGTCGAGCGTACCGGGTCGGTTCACATCGAACACCTTGAACTGGATCGAGTGAATCGCGTCTCCCCTGACCAGCAGGATCAGACGGTCCCAGTCATCGACTGCGGACATGTCCAGCGTCCCGAACCGGCCTTCGTCCGGGCCGCGTACGAAGTCGATGCTGTCCTTCCGCTCACGGTCGCATTCCCACCAGCGGTCGAGCCCGGGGAGAACGGCGTGTTCCGTCGTATGGTCGCCGCGCTTGGTGACGTACCGGAGGTCCACCACGATTCTGAAATTCGCGCGCTTCGGTGGGAGCTTGTTCGGAAAATGGAACCCTGTCAGGTCGATCTCCCAGGTGATGGGTGCCACGTGCGCCTCCTGTCTCTACGGTTCGTGCGAACCACGGAGACCCCGGGCGCGGGCCCGGGGGAAGCGCAGGGCCGCGGTGGGAACGGTGGACGATGGGAGCGCCGGCGCGAGCGGCGCAAGTGCTATTCGGCTCGTCGTGCCGAATCCACCCTACCCCTCGAACGCCTTGGCCAGCTTTCGATTCAGCTCCAGGAAGGCGGCAGGCCAGTCTTTCGCCTCGGCGTGCCTGACCAGCGGCTCATCCCCGTCCGCTAGCGCGAGCACGAGCGCTACGGCATGCTCGGACGGCTCCCTGACTTCGAGCGCGAACTTCGCCAGCGTGACACCGGCTCCGCCCCCCGGCAGACCCGCCAGCACCTCGTCGATCCGCAGCTCGAGCTCAGAATCCGGATCGATGCCTCGCCATGTAATCTGCTTGTTCAAGACTCTACCTCTGGTCTGGGAAACGGATCCCGACGTCGTCCTGCTGCGGGTCCAGCGGCTCGGGAGCCTGTCGTTCCCTGCCCGACCCGATCAACTCTCTGTAGGCCCTGCGGAGGCGGTTCTGAAAATGAAACGCGCCCCCCTCGTACTTCACCGAAAACCGGCCGCGGTCGTAGCCACGGGACGCCAGCCCGCGCTGCACGTGCTCGCAGATTTCGATGTCCTCGTCCTGAATGTGATCCGCGAATTCGAGGTCCTCGGCGATTCGGGCCCGTGCAGCTTCCGACTCTGTATCCGAATAGTAATACTCGAACACCACGCGGCATCTATCGGGAGCGACCGGGATGATCACGTTCGTCTGCAGCCTGCCGGGGAGGATGTTGAGCATGAAATTCGGGAAGACGCAGTAGTAGGACGCCCGTCCGCCCTGACCGTAGATGTGCTCGTCCTTGGTCAGGGGGCTGTGCTGCAGACTCCAATACTCCGAGACATCCGTCTCGTAGTTCGAGAAGTCATACATCCTCATGAGTTCCGGGTGCACGATCGGCACGTGGTATCCCTCCAGGAAGTTCTCCACGTACACCCTCCAGTTCGCCTGCACGTCGTAGACGACGCGTTTGTGGAACGACATTTCGGCCAGCCGGATCGGCGCGACCGTCTCCGACACGCCGGCGAACACGTTGGCGAGCGGCTCCGCCTCCGGATCCAGGTTCACGAACACGAGCCCGTCCCAGGTTTCCACCCGAACGCTCACCAGCCCGTAGTCGTCTCGGTCGAACAGTTCGACGAGATTCCAGTGAGGCACGCCTCGCAGGGTTCCATCGAGCTGGTACGTCCACCCGTGGTACTGACACTTGAGCACCCGGCCGCACCCATCGCCCAGTGCCAGGCCCCCCCCGCGATGCCTGCACACGTTGTAGAACGCCCGCAGATTCCCATCGAGGTCCAGTACGACGACCACGGGCTCTCCGGCTGCCTCGCAGGCCAGCCAGCTGCCAGGCTCCACCAGACGGTGCAGATGTCCGACATACTGCCAGGTCGTGGCGAAGACGGCCTCGAGATCCAACCGGTGAAATCGGGGCTCCGTGAACCAGCCCGATGGAATCGTCTCAGCCCGCGGCAGGGTCTGCTCGTGCAACAGGTCCGGCCCGAGGTCGACGAAATGTTCTGGACGTGTCATCCGACATCCGTGTGTGGCTGTTGCGAGCGGCTGCGATCGCCGAGATGTTAACGGGTACCGGGACGGATCACACCCCCGGAGCCACCGCCGTCGGGAGTGCGCGATGGAACCCAGGCCCCTGCAGAAACTCGAAGACCTCGACCTCCGGCAGCCGATATGGCACAGGTTCTTCTGGGTCTCACCCCTGGCCGTAATCGGAACGCTCGAGCCCGATGGCCGAATCGACTTCGCACCGAAGCACATGGTGACTCCCATGGGATGGGACAACTACTTCGGTTTCGTGTGCACCCCCCGCCACTCGACGTATGTGAACATCGAGCGTGACGGTGTATTCACGGTGAGCATGCCGCGTCCCGACCAGGTGCTGCTCGCGAGTCTGTGCGCGGCCCCGCGCTGCGGTGGAGAACAAGGCGACAAGCCCGTGCTCGAGACCATGCAGACCCGCCCGGCGACGGTCGTGAAGGGGAACTTCCTGGCGCAGTCCTATCTGTTCCTCGAGTGCGAGACATTCAAGATCATCGACGGCTTCGGTGAATACAGCCTGGTCACGGGCAAGATCGTCGCGGCGCACGTCGCGCGGGACTCCTTGCGCACGCTCGAGCATGACGGACAGGACCTGATCCGGCAGGCGCCGCTGCTGGCCTATCTGCCGCCGGCCCGATTCGCGACGGTCGAACGCACGTTTTCCTTCCCGTTTCCGGCTGGATTCAAGCGCTGACCGGGATGAAAGAGAGCGTCGCGGAACGGATCCGCGAGCACCTGTCGGCCAGGCGGACCGAGATGGCCGAATTTCTCACCCGGCTGGTGGAAGCAGAGTCGCCGACCGTCGATCCCGCATCGCAGCAAGGCCCCCAGCAGGTGCTCACCGACCGGCTGGAGTCGCTGGGCTTCCGGGTGCGCCATTACCCGGGAGAGACTTCGGGCGGCACGCTGCTCGCTCGTCCTGCCAGACGCGTGCGCGGCGGTCCGATCCAGCTGCTGATCGGTCACTCCGATACGGTGTGGCCGTCGGGAACTATCGCAGACATGCCTGCGCGTCTGGAGGGCGGCCGACTGTACGGTCCGGGCTCGTTCGACATGAAGGGTGGACTGGTGGAAATCCTGTACGCGGCGGAGACGCTCTGCGCTCTGGATCTCAGCCCGACGGTCACTCCCGTCGTGCTTGTGAACAGTGATGAGGAGACCGGAAGCCGCGACTCGTGGGGGTTGATCGAGCGGCTGGCCCGGATCGCCGACCGGGCATTCGTCCTCGAACCTGCGCTCGGACCGGAAGGACGCCTCAAGACGGCGCGTAAAGGAAACGGTCAGTTCCTGCTCCGCGTCCTCGGCCGCGCCGCTCACGCAG
>JAENXO010000295.1 GCA_016649455.1 Gemmatimonadota bacterium
CTGCGGTCTTCGGGAGGCGGTCGGGCCAGGCAATGCTCGCGCTCGCAGCCGTCCTGGTGCTCCAGGCATGCGACGGGAAGGAGTCCAGCTTCTTCGCGCCGGCGATCGGAATCAACATTCCGACACCCGCTGAGCTCGATGGTATCTGGGAGGTCGACTACACTGTGTTTTCGACTACCTGCGAGGCGACACTCGACGATTTTTCTGAGGACGCGGAGATGAGCACATTCTCCGATGGCACGGTCACGCTCGACGTGCTGGTGGGTGAATCAGTCGTACCGATTCGCGGCACCTACGTCGTCGAGACCGGTGTCTTCACAGGTGAGACCGGCCCGGTGAGCGTGGGCGACAGTGAGTTTTCGAACGAGGCGTGGGACGTGCGCTTCCTCACGGACTCGCGTGACAATCAGACATTCAGCGGCACCTCCGTAGAAGAAATATCTTCCGGGGGACTGCCGGTGTGTGAGCGCCAGTATGAGATCAGCGGCTCCAAACTGGTGGCGGTTCCCACCTGATTCAGTGCGCTGAGCCCGGGACAATTGAAAAGGGAGTCCGGCGAGCCGGGCTCCCTTTTCGCATCGGCTGTTCCTGCGCAGATCCAGCCCCGCCCGTTCAGCCCGCCCCGAACTTGATCATCGTCATCGCGGGCGCCGCGTTGATCATCGAGTGCAGCACGATGCAGGGAACGAGATTGCTGCCGGACCGGACGTAGAGAGCGCCGAGCACGAGGCCTCCCGGCAGGCCGTTAGAGAACGCGGCCCGCCACGCGAGACCCCAATCGCCGGCGCTCGGCCACATCGGGTTGAAGTAGGCGTACGGCAGGTGGTAAACGGAGAACAGCACGGCGACGATCGCGACGGCCGTCCACGGCGAGCCGGTGAGAACCTCGATTCGGGTCTGCAGGAAGCCGCGAAAGAAGAACTCCTCGGTAAATCCCGCCATCAGGAACATCAGGAGGAGCATGAGCGGGTACAGCCAAAGAGCCTGACCGGACTCGATCAGCGCCAGGATCTCCCGTCGCTGCCCGAACAGCGTGACCTGTCCCACCGTGATCAATATTCCCAGCAGAAGTGCCCAGCCGACCCCTCGCCGCCAGTTCTCGCGGCGGAGACCAAACGTGGCCAGCACGTTGGACGGCGACCTGCGCGAGCCGCCAAAAGTGAGAGCGATCAGAATCGGGATCGCGACCAGGGTGAGCCAGTGCGCGAATTCGGTCTCGAGGGTCGCAAACAGGTAGCCTAGATAGGCGCCGAAGTACGCGAGCGCGGCCCACGACTCGCACCGGGACGGCAAAGAGAGTCTGTCCATGTCCCCAATACGAGAGGGACTGGCTGCTGGTGTCAGCGCGCGCCCGCCGGTCAACCGTTCAGGGCGACGGGCGCGGGTCCGTCAACTCGGCAGGGTGTCGGCCTACATCTCCGGGGGCGGCGTGATGTAGTTGAACATGTGCCGATAGATCTTCCAGGAGCCGTCTTCCTGGAGCTTCGAAACGACTCCATAGCGACCGGTCGTCACTACCGTCTCGGCACCCTCCATCAGCACGCTCGCCGCATAGCCCCCCCACGACACGGCTGTCTTGCCGGCCGCGACAACTTCCTCCAGCTCCACCTCGAGCGTGAAATCGCCACCGGAAGCGAACTGTGCATTGTAGTAGTCGGCGATTGCCGGTTGTTCCAGCGACATCAGGTTGGGCGGGGCAATCGTTCCGTCAGGAGCGAACAGGGCCGCGATACCCGCACCGTCCTCGGCATTGTATGCGGCGATGAAGCCGGCTTCGATCTCTCCGACCGCCGCCTCTGCCTTCTTCATCTGCTCCATCTTCATTTCAGCAGCCTGCTTCGCCTTCTCGGCGGCGTCCTGTTGGGCGCAGCCGGTGACGAGTACCGCGGCGGCCAGCAGCAGCCACGGAGCGCGAACTCGGATCATAACGACCTCCTTGGAAGAGAGCGCCGGAGACGGGGGAACTGCGTGCCTCAGCGTTGTCCGAGATGAATATAGCGGGCGGGCCGTCGGCGCCGCACTGCCTCAGCCTGGATGAGGCCCGACGCCGAGGGGGGACGGCGCCGGGCACTCGCGCGACGGGGGGCCGCCGCTGATCTCAGGTGAGGTCAGATGAAGATCGTCTGCGCGCCTTCGGCCTTGTCGAAGAAGTCCATCGCCGAGATCACATCACGGACCTGTGGAAGCAGGTCTTCCTCCTTGATGTCCATCATGTCGAGTGGACAACTCGACCCAGACGCGCCTCGGATGACCGTTTGACCCGGGAATCGTGTTGTGTGTTTGAGCCGATGTTGAGTTCGTGAAGGTACCTTCACGAACTCGAAATAGCCGATTCAGACATAACCACACGACCTCGTTATAGCCCCTGGACCAGCAGCGAAGACCAGAATGCACAGAACAGAGCCTATCCGAGTCCGCTTCGGACTGATGTGGCCGCTCGAAACAGATGTCCTCGTGACGCTGGCCGAAAACGACGCGGGACCTGACTCGGACGGAATTCACGGATTCGCGCTGGCAAAGCTCATCACACCCGATCCGGAGGACCAGGTTGTCCGAGGCGTCACGAATATGGGCGGCCGCTGGTTGGTCGATACCGGGCTGATCTACAAGGCTCTGAGACGACTCGAGCGAATGGGCGCCCTCACCAGTCGGTGGGAGGACCCGGATGTCGCTCTGGCTGACAGACGTCCGCGTCGCAGGTATTACTCGCTCACTCCGAATGGCGTCGCCCGGGCCAGCAAGGCTCCATTGGTCGTTCGCCGGCGGCGGTGCAGGCAGCAAATGTACCTCGAAGCGCAGTCCAGAAGCAGCCGCACGCAAAGGGCTCGAACGATCCCCGGCCCGGACTCGGGGGTTGACTCCCGAACCTGTATCTGGCGTTAGTGGGAACGAGGATCCCCCCCCCCTCCCAACTGAGTTTGAAGGAGAAATCAGCCATGAGGTACTCCATCCCCACGTCCGTCTCCATGCTCGGCCTCGGAATTCTCGCCGTCGGCTTGATTGCATCGCCGGCACAAGCGCAATCGAAGGACGACCTGATCAAGGACGCGCTCAGCGCGGCACCGGCGGCGGTGGCAATGAACGCCACTGTCGTCGACGGCGCCGGCAACGTGCTGCGCAAGGGATCGAATGGGTACACCTGTCTTCCCGACGATCCCGAACTGCCCGGCACTTCGCCCATGTGCCTCGATGCGGGATGGCTCGCCTGGGCAGATGCGTGGATGAACAAGAAGCCGCTCGCTGCTCCGGACCGGATCTCGTTCAGCTACATGCTCCGGGGCGACTCTCCGGTCAGCAATACCGACCCCTACGCCACGGAGCCGACGCCCGACAACGAGTGGATCGCGAACGGTGGCCCGCACATCATGGTCCTGGTTCCCGACCTCAAGATGCTCGAGGGAATACCTACGGATCCGAACTACGGCGGGCCCTACGTCATGTGGCGCGGCACACAGTACGCGCACCTGATGATCCCGGTCGGCGAGACCCACTAGGGACTCACTGACCGAAAGGGAGCATTCCGGCGTTCAGCGGTGTAAATTGTCCGCATGAGCGCTGGAAGAATTTCACGGATTCTCACGTCGCTCGCCGCGGTCGCCGTCGTTGCGGCATGCAGCGTCGTGATCGCGGGGCCGGGCGTGTTCATCATCATCGGTGACTGGGGTGGCGAGCACGTCCAGCTCGAGCTCGAGGAGGCGGGCGGCACTCTCGAGTACGACTGCGCCCATGGGATGATCGATCCCGGGTGGA
Organism: Gemmatimonadota bacterium; assembly: GCA_016649455.1. GTDB lineage: Bacteria > Gemmatimonadota > Gemmatimonadetes > Palauibacterales > Palauibacteraceae > Carthagonibacter. The sequence continues at coordinate 3,751 of JAENXO010000295.1, forward strand.
AGCTCTCCGACAGCGGCGAGTTCTCAGGTACTGGAGAGCACGTCATCGAACACGGCGGCCCAGTGCGGGAGGGTGAGATTCTCCCGTCGAGACCCGCGAATTATGACGGTACTGTCGACGGCGACCGCATGAGTCTGACCGTGACCCTGTCCGACAGCGCCCAGGTCATCGGCACGTTCCAGCTCCAGAGAGGCAGCGTCGGGCAGCTGATGCGCTGCCTCTAGGCCTGTGCAACTGCGCGGGCGCTACTCCACTCGCGCTCCCCGTACCTCTTGGCCGTTCTGGAACAGCGTCACGGCCACCGCCGGTCCGTCGCCCTCGAGGTGAAACTCGAGCTGCGCAGCGACTTCCCTCAGGAAGAAGCGCGTCTCGGTCTGCGCGAAGATCTCGAGCTGCGGCTGGCCTGTTGCCTGC
>JAENXO010000570.1 GCA_016649455.1 Gemmatimonadota bacterium
AAGGGGACCAGTCCCCCGACTTCGACCCGTCGATTCGGGAAGTCCGGATGGTTGATCGGGGCCCAGTCGACGAAGTCTCCGGGACGGTTGGCCCGGATCCACCGCAGGAGTCGGCGCTCCGCCGCGGCCGGGTCCTTCTTCGAGCCACGGTCCTCGCGTCCGTTTCGGGTGCCCGCGGAATCGGTGTCCGCCGCGGCTGTGCTGTCGGCAGGGACCCCCTCACCGCCAGGCGGGTCTGCTTCCTCCTCCCCGTCGGAGGACGCGGGCGGGGTCCAGACGGAGGACCCGAACGCCCAACGGCCCATGTGGAAATAGGCCCACGACAGCGGATCTCCGCCCGCCGGCTCGACTCCCAGGCTATCCGCTCCGGAACGGCCGGTGGCTTCGATGTACCGGCGAGAGACCTCTGAGTACCAGGGCGAATCGTCCTCGAGGACGGTCTTCAGAGGCTGGCGCAGCCGGCGTCCCGGGCCTTCCCCGGCCGACCCCGCTCCATCCCCCGGCTCCGATTTCCATGGAGACAGGAGGTTGTCCTGCATCCCCAGCACGACGACGGCGGCGATGTCGTCCCGACTCGCGAGAAGCTCAGCGAGCGCCCGGGACTCCGGAGCCGAGATGGGGTGGTCGCCGGCACCCTCGGCGAACCACGGGTAATCACGCGAGAAGTTGACGCCGATGTCGACCCCTCCCGGCGGATCCTCATTCCACCGACCGTCTTCATCGTCGTCCACGCCCTCCGGCAGCAGGCGCCAGCTCCGGCGCTCTCCCCTGGCCGGATCGGCGATCCTCATCAGACCCGGATCTTCTTCGTCCTCGGTCCATTCGCCGGTCGGATCCGCGATCCGCATCATCGTAATGCGGCCGTCCCCGTTCAGGTCGTCCGGGCCGTCCTCATCGATCACGCCGTCTCGATCATCGTCGAACGGAGACTCGTTCCGGGTCTGCTCCCGGATCGGACGCTGGCTTGCGCCCGCCGCGGCATCGGGGCTCAGCAGCGGGAGTACGAGCACCGTGGCCCGGTCCAGCAGCGCAGTAACTGCCGAATCTCGGCCATATTCCTCAGACAGGCGCTCGATGAAGGCGAGGGCCACGTCGGTACCGATCCGGTGCGCCGATCGGGCTCCGGCCACGACCAGGAGAGCCGGCCTGGCACCGTCCGACCCGCGGCCAGAAATGCGTGCCAGGGAAACTGCGCGTCCACCCGGCGACTCGCCGATACGCAGCGTCTCGACTCTATCGGAGCGGGCCAGCCGGTCGAGCTCGCGAGCGGCGTCCGGCAGCGGCTCCTGGGCCTGGATGGAGGCGTCCGCGATCAGCGGGGGGAGGAATATCGTGGCGATCAGCAGGACTCCCCTGATCGCCAGGCGCGACTGGATCGGCATTCTCCGAAGCCTCGGGTCTGACGTGTCCGGTCCGGCGTGCGAATGTGACGAACCCGAAACGTCGTGCGGCACGCGATGTCGGGCAAGATGGCGGCGTGTTCGCACCAGCCCGCTCTCGGGCGGTGGACCCCGCCAGCCCTCACACGGTATTCCAAGATCGGGGGAGGTTCAGCAATGAAAGCGATTCGAATCCTGCGTTCGGGCGATCCCGATGTTCTCGAGCTCGTTGATGTCGAGCCTGGCCAGCCCGGTCCGGGCCAGCTCGGTGTCGCCGTGCATGCGACGGCCGTGAATCGGGCCGATCTTCTGCAGCGCCGAGGCGGCTACCCGGCGCCGCCCGGCTGGCCCGCCGATATTCCCGGGCTCGAGTTCTCGGGCACCGTCGAACAGGTGGGGGAGGGAGTAGACGAGTCGGTAGTCGGCTCCTGGGTGATGGGTATCCTCGGCGGAGGTGGATACGCCGAGCACGTGGTGACGGACGATACGCACGTGCTGGAAATTCCGGGCGGCTTGCAGTTCGTCGAAGCGGCGGCCGT
>JAENXO010000288.1 GCA_016649455.1 Gemmatimonadota bacterium
GGAGCGGGTCCCTGACTCGGCATTCGACTGGAAGCCGCACGAGAAATCTCTCTCGATGCAGGACCTCGCATCGCACCTCGCGAACCTGCCGAGCTGGGTCTCGGTGACGGTCGAACACGACAGCATCGACATGGCCCCGCCAGATGGAAGCGAGCCGCCGAGGCAGGTGGCTGCGGAGTCGACGGCCCAGGCGGTGGAGACGTTCGACGCGAACGTCTCCACCGCCCGCGCGATCCTCGAGGCCGCCAGTGACGAGAAGCTGATGGAGACCTGGTCGCTGCTCAACGGCGGAGAGGTGATGTTCGCAATGCCGAAGGTCGCGGTGCTGCGCAGCTTCATCATGAACCACATGATCCACCACAGGGCCCAGCTGACCGTCTACCTGCGCATGAACGACGTGCCGCTGCCCGCGCTGTACGGGCCCTCGGCCGACGAGCAGGAGTAGACTGCCCATTCCAGCTGGAAGGTGTGCCATGATCCGCCTGTGTGTGGCACTGTTCGCGGTTTCGGTCGCGATTCCCGGAGGAGCTGGATCGGTTCACGCGCAGGTTCCGACGTCGGGTGATTTCGTAGTGCTCTCGCACTTCAATGTGAATCTGCGGGCTGGGCCGGGGCTCGATCACCTGATCATAGGACGCTCAGACAAGGGAACGCTGTTTCCGCTCGTGGGCGCCAGCGGTGACTGGTTCGAGATCCAGATGTTTTCGGGCGTTCCCCGGTATGTGAGCAAGTCGCTCTGCTACCACCTGACGCCCGATCAGATCATCCCTGGCCATCGCCTCGAACTGCCTTCGAACGGGGACTCGGTGGCGGCGCTGGTCTCCGCCATCGCGGTCGAAATGGACCGTGCAGCGCGGAAAGCGGACACCCTGCTGCCGCGCGTCTTCGACAACGAAGAGCACGAGACGCTGCGGCTGCGGCTGGTGGACCGGAACCTCCTGGAGTTGTTCACCGAGCGGGGCGTGCAGCCCGCCGTGTACTGGCTACCGGAGGCGGCAGCGCTCCGGCAATGAGCGCCGCGGAGTCTAGACCCTCGAGGATCGAGCCAGGCGCAGAGAAGGAGGAAAAATGAACGAGGACCGCGTCGTCGAGCTGCTGACTGAAATCCGGGACCTGCAGCGCACCCACCTCGAGCGCTACCAGGAAGCATTGGACAATCAGGCCGAGTCGATCGCGGCACAGAAGGGGGCGATCGAATACCAGCGGACGATGGCGAAGCGGCTCGCGCTGCTGATCATCCCGCTGGTCGTGATCTTCCTGGTCCTCGCGTTCGGGACGATGTTCGGAGCCCTGCGTTGACCCAGCAGGTCGCCCCTGTGCCTGATCATCGACCACCTGTCTCCGTCGCAGCCCTGTGGCTGATCGCTGCCAAGCTCACGTCGCACCTCGTGGCGGCGTTCATCACGCCGTACGAATTCCATCGCGACGAGCTTCTTTACTTCAGCATGGGAACCCACCTGCGTCTGTTCGAGATGGACTTCCCGCCATTCATCGCTCTCCTGTCGGAAGCGGTCCGAAATACGGTCGGCGTGTCGGTTGTCAGCTATCGCATCACCCCGGCGCTGTTCGGGATCGGCGTGATGTTGCTCGCAGTATTGATCGCCCGGGAACTCGGAGGCAGTAGCCGCGCGCAGGTCCTGACCGCGATCGCCGTCCTGTTCAATCCCCTGTTCCTGCGTTCGGCCTCGCTGTTCCAGCCGGTCGTGATCGACCAGTTGTGGTGGCTGCTGGGCTTCTGGGCGCTGCTTCGCCTGGTCAACACGGAGGACCAGCGGTGGTGGATCGTGCTGGGGATCGCCGGCGGGCTCGGGCTGCTCAGCAAGTTTTCGATCCTGTTCTTCGGACTGGCGGTGCTCGCAGGTCTGCTGCTTTCATCGCGACGGAAGGCGATCCTCGGTCCATGGCCCTGGGTGGCGCTCGGGATCGCTCTCCTTATCGGCAGTCCGAGCATCGTCGGCCAGGTCCGGCTCGGATTCCCGGTTCTGGAGCAGATGTCGGGCCTGCAGGAAGGCCAACTGAGCCGGATCAGCCTCGGGGAGCATCTGTTCGAACAGGCGATCTGGGGTCCGCAAATCCTGCTCGCCGCCGCCGGGCTGGTGGCCCTGCTCGCGGCACCCCGACTGAAGCGGTATCGACTGGTCGGCTGGATCGCCCTCTCCGCCATGGTCCTGTTCGCCGCGTTGAAGGGAAAGTCCTACTACACCGGCCCGATTCACCCCGTGCTGTACGGAGCCGGCGCCGTGTGGCTGGAAGGTCTCGCTCGTCCGCGGCTCAGAGCCCTCTTCGGCTGGGGGCTCGGGATCGCAGTGGTGGCATGGGGGGGCTTCGTGCTGCCGTTCGGGCTTCCGGTCGTTCCGCCCGAGCCGATGGCGAGGTATGCCGCGATGACCGGGATCACCGCCGGGACGAAGACGAACTGGGGCGCGCAGCTCGAGCTGCCGCAGGACTACGCCGACATGCTCGGCTGGCGAGAAAAGGCCGAGGCGGTGGCGAGCATGCTGTTCGTAGCCGAACCCCGCCTCGCACGAGAACGCGCCGGCGCGCTGCTGTACGGAGCCAACTACGGGCAGGCGGGAGCGCTCGACCTGTACGGCCGGGAGCTGGGCCTGCCGCCGGTCGTCAGCCTGGCGGGCAGCTGGTACTTCTTCGGACCGGGAGACCGACCCGGGAACCCGATCGTCCTGCTCGGAGTCGAACCGGAAGAGATCGTGAGCCTCGGCTGCGCTTCGGTGGAGCTGGCCACCCGGGTGGAAAACTACTGGGCCGTCCCGGAGGAGCGCGATGTTCCGGTCACCATCTGCTACGGCCCCTCGATCAGCGCCCAGCGACTCTGGGAACTGCAGCCCGAAGGTCGGGTTCATTGAATTACCGAGGCTGACTCCGGGGGGCTGGCGCGGCCCCGTCCACGTACCCCGGGAATCCGCAGAGACCGACACCGATTTCCGGAGGACTCTAATGTCTGACAAGAAGGTCATCGCCGTAGTTGGAGCCACCGGCTCGCAGGGCGGCGGGCTGGCACGAGCCATTCTCGAGAACCCCGACGGCGAATTCTCGCTCAGGGCCATCACGCGAAACCCAGACTCGGACAAGGCGAAAGCGCTGGCCGAAGCAGGAGGCGAGGTCGTCGCTGCGGATATGGATGACGAAGAGAGCCTGGTCCGGGCGCTCGAAGAAGCCCACGGCGCATACTTCGTGACGAATTTCTGGGAGCACTTTTCGCCGGAGAAGGAGACCGCCCAGATCGGCAACCTGGCACGTGCCGCGAAACGGGCCGGAGTGAATCACGTGATCTGGTCCACGCTCGAGGACACGAGGGAATGGGTGCCGCTCGAGGACGATCGGATGCCGACGCTGATGGAGAATTACAAGGTCCCACACTTCGACGCGAAGGGCGCCGGTAACGCCCTGTTCGCCGAGGCCGGTGTGCCGACGACCAATCTTCTCACCTCGTTCTACTGGGATAATCTCATCGGTTTCGGCATGGGCCCGGCAAAGGGCCCGGATGGCAACTACGGTTTCACCCTTCCGACCGGCGACGTCCGGGTTCCCGGTATCGCTGTCGAGGATATCGGCCGCTGTGCGCTGGGGATTTTCAAGCGGGGGGACGAGTTCATCGGCCGGACCGTCGGTATCGCCGGCGAGCACCTCACGGGTGCGGAGATGGCCGCCGCCATCGGCAAGGCGATGGGACTGGATGTCACTCACAACGCCGTGGAACCGGCCGTGTACAGGGAGTTCGGCTTCCCGGGCGCGGATGACCTGGGCAACATGTTCCAGTTCTGGCATGACTTCGAAGACGATTATCGACGTCCGCGTGATATCGCGTTCTCCCGGTCCTTGAATCCCCGGCTGCAGACCTTCGAGCAGTGGCTGGAAGCGAACGCCGACGACATTCCGCTCGGGGAATAGGACCGGCGGATCAGTGAGCCTGCGCCGGGGGCTCGTGGGGTTCCGCTGCTTTGCGGGACGGTGAGCTCCCGGCAGCCTGGCTACGGCCGGCGAGCGGCGGCGTGGTGCACGGCGAGTCCGACGGCCCCAGGTCCACGACCAGGCCCAGGTGGTCGGTGACCCTCCGTTCCACCGAGATGTCGGCTTCCCCGGCCGGCCTGCGCGTGTCGAGTCCATACGTCGTCGTGATCGTGCTTACGCACAGCGGCGCCCGCGTGTCCGGCAGGCTGGCGAGCATGTAGTCGAAGCGGACGGACGGATTCCGGACCGGAAACGTGAGCCCGGGATCACCCGGGGGGCC
>JAENXO010000490.1 GCA_016649455.1 Gemmatimonadota bacterium
ATGGAGGCGCATCCGGAATTCGAATTCGTCCGTCCGTGCACGATCTGCCCGCACATGAAAAAGATCACGCTCGAGAAGACGCTCGCCTCGCTGCAAAACCTGCAGTACGAGATCCACCTGGAGGAGGAGCTGCGGCTTCGCGCCCTCACCGCCGTCGAGCGGATGATCGAAATCGGACGGAAGGACTGACGCGCAGGTGCGCGGCGTAATCCTGTTCGCCGGGCTCGCAGCGCTGGTCGTGGGCGGTTGTGCGGATGCCGGGCAGGACTTCGTTGACGGCGTCCCGCTCGCCGTCACCTTCGACGACCTCCCGTGGAGCGGCGGGACGATCGGTCGGACTCAGATCCTCGAGCGCACTTCCATTCTCCTCGCCGCGCTCGAGGCGCGCGAGGTACCCGCCGTCGGCATGGTGACCTGCGCAAACCTGCTGCCCGACGGCGCGGCGATCCGTCGCTGGCGCCGGGCGGGGATCGAACTCGGCAATCACTCCTCCACCCATATGGACCTCAACCGCACCGATCCGGGGACCTGGATCGAAGACGTCCGGCGGTGCGACGCCCGCTTGCACGCGCTGACCCGCGACTCGATCCGCTGGTTCCGTTTTCCGATGCTGCACGAAGGCGAGACGGTGGCCGTTCGGGACTCGGTCGCGCAGGCGCTCACAGCGATGGGATACCGCAATGCCCATGTGACGATCGACAACTCCGAGTGGGTGCTGGCGCGAGCCTACGACCTGGCTCTGAGGGAAAAGGATGAACTGCTCGCCGCGGAGGTCGCCGAGGCCTACGTCGAGCACATCGTCGAGGCCTCCCGCCACTTCCGGCAGGTGGCCCGCGAACGGTTCGGCCGTGAGACGGGCCAGGTGCTGCTGCTGCACGCCAATTCCCTCGCCTCCGATCACGCCGGAGCAGTGATCGATGCGCTGGTCGCCGACGGGTTCGTCATCAAGTCGCTGGCCGAGGTGATGACCGACCCGGTCTTCCTCGAGCCCGACGGCTATGCCGGGCCGCGCGGCCTGTCCTGGCTGTACCGGGTCGAGCCCGCGATCGATGACGACCCGTGGGACGAGGCCGCGGAAGCGGAGATCAGCGAGCGATTCCTCGAACGTTGAGACGGGGGTGTAAAGGGTGTCTGCCGCCCTGATCAATTGGGGCGTCGTCCTGGCCTATTTCGCGTTCACCGTGTGGCTGGGCGGCCGCCTGGGCCGCGGTCAGCGCAACCTCGAGGACTACTTCCTCGCGGGCCGCTCCACACCGTGGCTGGCGGCCTCTCTGTCCATCGTGGGCACCGAGACGTCCACTCTGACCTTCGTGGGCGTTCCGGCGATCGCATACGCGGGAAATCTCGGATTCCTGCAGGTGGCAGCCGGTTACGTTCTCGGACGAATGCTCGTGGCCTGGTGGCTCGTCCCGGCCTACTTCGAGGGTCGCATCAGTACGGCGTACGAATTGCTGGAGCTCCACTTCGGAGAGCGAGTACGCCGATTCTCCTCGGGCATCTTCCTGGTTTCCCGGGTCCTGGCGGACGGCGTGCGCCTCTTCGCCACCGCCCTCGTGCTGCGGGCGTTGCTCCCCATGCCGCTGCCGGTGGCCATCGTCGTGGTGACCGCAGTGACACTCTACTACACGATGCGGGGCGGCCTGAAGGCGGTGATCTGGAACGACGCTGTGCAGCTCGTGGTGTACGTCACGGGGGCAGTGCTCGCGGGCTGGATCCTCGTCCGGTTGCTCCCGGGAGGGCTCGCGCCGACCCTGTCCGACCTCCGGGCGACCGGCAAGCTCGACGTGCTCGACTTCGGATGGAACTGGAGTAATGCCTACACGTTCTGGGCCGGACTTCTCGGCGGTGCTGTGCTGACGATGGCGACGCACGGGACCGACCAGATGTTCGTGCAGCGACTGCTTGCCTGTCGCTCGGCACGGGATGCGCAGAAGGCGGTGATCGCCAGTGGGATCATCGTGTTCGCGCAGATGGCTCTCTTCCTCCTGATCGGCTCGCTGCTGTATTCCTACTACACGACGTTTCCGCCCGCCTTCCCGTTCGAGACGCCGGACCAGGTCTTCCCGCGTTTCATCGCGACGCAGCTTCCTCCAGGTCTCGGAGGCCTGGTGATTGCCGCCGTATTCGCCGCCGCGATGTCGACGCTCTCGTCCTCGATGAGCTCCCTGGCGTCGGCCTCGACGTTCGATTTCGGCCGGCTGCTGCGGGCCACCGAAGCCACCGCTCTGCGCACCTCGCGCATCCTGACGGCGGTGTGGGCCGCGGCCCTGGCCGTCGTCGCCATGATAGCGCGCAGCTGGGGCCTTGTCCTGGAGACCGGA
>JAENXO010000200.1 GCA_016649455.1 Gemmatimonadota bacterium
ACTTCGTACAGCCCGGAATCCCGCACGAAATCGTACACCTGGTCGAAGATGCCGGTCGTGTGGCCGTCCAGTCCGATCACGAAACAGCCGTTCACCGTGACTCCGCTTGATTGTATTGTATCGATCGCCGAGCGATACTCTGCATAATGTCGGAGCTTCCAGTCGTTGTGCTGCTCCAGGCCCGCCAGGCCATCCGTGACCGGGCTTTCGAACCCTACCAGGACCTGCGCGCACCCGCTCTCCCTCATCATGCCGAGCAGTTCGGTATCTCTGGCCACCGAGAGGTCGGTCTCGGCGAACCAGCGGAACCGGCGGTCGCCCAGCTCCGACAGCAGCTGCTTCCAGTACGGTCGGTTCACGAACGCGTTGTCGTCCGCGAATTCAATGAACGGTTCGTCCCAGATCTCGAGGATCCGGTCGATCTCCGCCACCACGTTCGCCACTGGCTTCTGCTTGTAGCGATCGGTGAGCAGCACCGAGCTGGCGCAGAATTCACACCGGTGGGGACAGCCGCGGCTCGCCTGCACGGTCAGCCGGTTGTACGAGGGGATGTCGAGCAGGTCGTAGGCTGGTACGGGAGCATCTCCGAGGTTGAAGTCGTGCGGACGGCCGTCGTACACGCGCTCCGGCTCGCCCGCCTCGAAGTCGGACAGGAGCTGCCGCCAGCAGGGTTCCCCCTCTCCCAGCACCACCGCGTGGCAGTGCAGCGCCGCCTCTCCCGGCAGCACGGTGGCGTGGGGCCCGCCGATCACGACCGACGTGCCCTGCGCCCGATACCGATCGGCCAGCTCGTACGCTTCGAGGATCTGGGCGCTGTACGAGGAGATGGCCACCAGGTCGAAGCCGTTCGGGAGTTCCTCGAGGGAGCGCGGATTCGGCACCTCGAAATACTCCACCTCGTGCTCCGGCGGGGTCAGCGCGGCCAGGGTCAGAAGTCCCAGGCTCGGGAGCGAAGCAATCACCTCACTGCGCTCCACGAAACCGGGCAGGGTGAGGCCGAGACTCACGAGTTCCTCGTCCACGACCCGGATTCCGCTCAGGGCCAGCAGGCCGATTTTCATGGGATCACGAGCCTCCACAGAAATGCGACGATCGCCACGGTGACGGCGCCCGCCGGGATGAAGAACAGGTGGCGGAACGCATCGCGGAATGCAGACAGGTAGCACACGGCGGGCATGGCTACTGCCCCGAGGATCAGCAGGTAGCCTGGCAACTCAAGGCCGGAGGTCAGACCCAGCGACTCGGCCGTGAGCGCGAAGGAGAGGTTCAGCAGGCCGATCCCGAAGAAGGCGATGTGCCCGAGCCGCACCATGCGCCGGCGCCAGGCCGTGTATCCGCCGAGCCATTCCTCACCATGGAAGAACAGGCCGGTGGTCGCCCCGGCGAGGGCGCCGAACAGGAAACTGATCCATGCGGCGTACAGGTTGATCGTCATCACACAGGCTTTCCGGACGCTTCGCGGCCCAGTCATCGCGCGAGGCGGGGGTGTGAACGCGACTCGATAATATAGACTGCGTGATAATCAACGGCGAACCTCGACCGTCCCCTGTTCCTCTCCGAGACGTTCCGCGTAGAATGCCCCGTCATGATATCGATCTCATCTCTCGGCAAGTGGTACGGCGACCAGACGCTGTTCACCGACGCCTCGTTCCAGCTCAACCGGGGCGAGCGCTACGGGCTCATAGGCGCGAACGGCTCGGGCAAGACGACGCTGCTCAACATCCTGAGCGGCGAACTCGATCCATCCGAAGGCTCCGTATCGATCCCGAAGAGCGTACGGCTCGGAATCCTCAGGCAGGACCAGTTCCTGTACGGTGAAGAGGAGATCCTCGGGGTGGCGATGATGGGCAACTCCGAGCTATGGCAGGCGATGGTCGAGAAGGAGGCACTGCTCGAGGCCGACGAGGCCGAGTTCGACGCCGAGCGATTCTACGTGCTCGAGGAGACGATCCAGCGACACGACGGATACGCCGCCGAGGCCCGTGCAGCCGAGATCCTCGAGGGGTTGGGACTCCCGACGGAAGTCCACCGCCGGCCCCTGTCCACGCTCTCCGGCGGATTCAAGCTGCGGGTGCTGCTCGCCCAGGCGCTGGCCGGCTCACCGGATATCCTGCTGCTGGATGAGCCGACGAACCACCTCGACATCCTTTCGATCCGCTGGCTGGAGAAGTTCTTGAGGGAATTCTCGGGCCCGGCGGTCATCATCTCGCACGACCACCGTTTCCTCGACAACATTTCCACGCACATTCTCGACGTGGACTACCAGACCGTCACCATGTACGGGGGCAATTACGACGACTTCTTGCGCGGCAAGCAGGAGGAACGGGACCGGCGTGAGAAGGAGATCGCGAGCCGCGAGCGGGAGATCGCACATCACCAGCTGTTCGTGGACCGATTCCGAGCCAAGGCAAGCAAGGCCCGCCAGGCCCAGAGCAAGATGCGCCTGATCGAGAAGAAGTCCGACTCTCTCCAGTCGCTGCCCACCAGTTCCCGGCGCTATCCGAAATTCCGGTTCGAGCCAAGGCGGCACAGCGGGCGCGAGGTGCTCGAGATCAAGAACATCCGGAAGGCGTTCGGCGACAACGAGGTGCTGCACGGAGTCGATCTGACGGTGCACCGGGGTGACCGGATCGCGATCATGGGTCCGAACGGAATCGGCAAATCGACGCTGCTCAAGATCGTCATGGGAGACCTCGAGCCCGATGCCGGAAGCGTCAAATGGGGATACGAGACGCACCCGGGCTACTTCGCGCAGGACCACCAGGAGCAATTCGAGAGCCCTGACCACACGGCGCAGGACTGGATCTCAGGCTTCTGTCCGGGCAAGACGATCGGCTTCATCCGGGGCGAGATGGGACGCGTGCTGTTCTCGGGCGACGAGGCCGAGAAGAAGCTCGAAGCACTGTCCGGGGGCGAGGCCGCACGCCTGGTGTTCTGCAAACTCGCGATCGAGCGCCCGAACGTGCTGGTGCTGGACGAGCCGACGAACCATCTCGACCTCGAGTCGATCGAGGCGCTGGTCGGGAGCCTGAGGCAGTTCGACGGTACGCTCATCTTCGTATCGCACGACCGCTGGTTCGTCTCCAAACTCGCCAACCGGATCGTGGAGATCACGCCGGGCGGAATCCGCGACTACCAGGGCACCTACGAGGCCTACGTCCACGATTGCGGCGACGACCACCTGGACGTGGACACCGTGGTGATAAAGGCCCGCGCGCAGAAGCGGGGCAAGAAGACCGCGAACGAGGATGGGTCAGCGCCAGACGATGCTGCCGTGCCGGCCAGGAATCGAAAGAAGCCGAAGAAGGGCTCCGCCGACGATGCGGACCGGACCCGGGCACTGGCCGGACGTCGGGATGAGATCACGGCGCGGATCGAGACCGCCGAGTCCAGAATCGAGGCGATCGACGGCACGTTCGCGGATCCGGGGTTCTATGAGGGAACGGCTCCGGAGAAGGTGCGGAAGCTCGAGTCGGAACGGAATGACCTGCTGGCGGAGGTGGAGAACCTGGTGAGCGAATGGGAACAGATCGAAGGGGAGCTCGAGCAGCTCCAGTAGCAGGCGGGCATGCACTCCCCCGGGCCGAGTAAACTTGGTCCATTCGGGCCAGCGAATCTATGTTGGGCTATTGTAGCGAACGTCCTTCACACACGGGAGCACGCGTAATGAATACCGCATGCCCTGTTTGCGGCCGGACTCGCGATCGTGCTCGCGGGATGCGGCGGCGGGATCTCGACCAACACGGATTGGGATCAGTCGACCGACTTCTCGGCATTCTCCACCTACAGCTGGTTCGACGCCCGGAGCACGGGCGCGAACGACATCAACAGCGGCCGGATCAGACAGGCCGTGGACTCGCAGCTGGCCGCCAAGGGCTTGCGGAAGGTGAGCTCCGGCGGCGACCTGGCCGTGAGCTACCAGGTCTCGTCCCAGGAGCGCAGCTCCTACAGCACCATGAGCACTGGTTGGGGTGGCGGATACGGGATGATGGGGCCGACCATGGGCATGGGTATGGGATCCAGTACGACGACCCAGACGACCTGGCAGGAGGGGACGCTGGTTCTGGGCATGTTCGATGGCGCCACCAGGAAGCAGCTGTGGCACGGAACCGCGACCACGGACCTCGACCAGAACAGTTCGCCCGACGATCGCACCAGGACGATCAACGAGGCGGTAAGCAAGATGCTCGAAGACTTTCCGTCGGGTGGCTGATCCGGGCAGCGATTTGAATCGGTCTCGTTCTTCGGTGCGGTCTACTCAGATTCCGGTTGTGCGGCGGGTACACCTCACGCCCTACACGGAATTGCTCGAGAGGATCGGTGCGCCCGTCGACCGGCTCTTGAGCAAGGCCGGGCTGCCGCTACGCGAGCAGCCCGGCGCCGTGTACGTCTCCAACCGGCGTTACTTCGAATTTCTGGACCTGGCGGCGAGGTCGCAGGGAATCCGCGACCTCGGCTATCAGGCCGGAATGCGTGTCGGCCGGTCGCGGCTTTCGAAGAACCTCGCAACGCGGATTGACCAGGCTCCAAGCCTGTACGTGGCGCTGAAGTGCTTCCAGCGGGACATCCATGCTGACGCGAACCGCATCGTGACTGCGCTTGTCGAACGGGACGACCGACTTCTCTTCGTGCAGCGAAGCTCGAGCGACGCGGGTCCCGTCGGTTGGGAGACCAGTGAGCAACTCGTTGCCATGATGTTCCTGGACATAGTCCGCCACTTTGCCGGCGAGTATTGGTTCCCGGCAGAGGTCTCTACCCGTTCCGAGTTCATTCCCCTGGGCGCCCTGGACGTGCTGCCGGACACGAAGTGGCGGGGGGGCGAACTCTCGCTGCTCATCCCGGTGCCAAGGCATATCCTGTTCCTTCCACCGCAGGGGCTTCCGGTACAGGCAGACGAACGCAACGTCCCCCCACCTCTCCCCTCCCTCGACGATTTCACGGATACCCTCCGGGAAGTGCTCAAGGGACACCTGGCTGACGGCACCGCCAGCCTGGAGCTTGCAGCGGACATCGTTGGTACCGCCCCGCGCACGCTGCAGCGCATGTTGGCCGGGAACGAAACTTCGTTTTCCGAGGTCGTGGATCGGGCGCGCTACGAAGTAGCGTCCTCCCTCATGGCCGATCCGACTTTCCGGATCGCTGATGTTGCCCACGCTGCCGGCTACAAGAGCCCCACGAATTTCTCCCGCGCCTTCCGGCGTGTTTCGGGTGTAACTCCACGCGAGTATCGGCGCCTCCAGCGTTAGCATCGAACTCGATGGCTGGTGGCGCGCAGTGATTCCTTTTCGCTGCAACTGTTCGGCCAGTTAGTATATGCTGGAGTGCTCAATAGATTGGATTGTGGTCATCCAGAGGACCTGACCGCTGGACGGCCCCCTGTGTAACTTGCGATGAGGAACAGCACATGTCTCGGTTGCCGCGCGCGTCGGTTCCCTCGACCCCCCTGATGTTCGCAGCCGGGATCGCTCTGCTCATCGGGATCCACCCTGCGCTCGCGCAGGAAGCCGATTCCCC
>JAENXO010000588.1 GCA_016649455.1 Gemmatimonadota bacterium
ACTGATTCCACCGCCTCCTTGAACACGGGGAGCGGGTCGATTCCCCAGCGCCGTTCGGCTTCCCGCGATACCAGCTCGATCCGCCCGGAAGGAGTCGGGAACTCACCATCGGCGAAGGCTATTTCTTCGTGTCCCGGGGGCAGGACGGGGCCCTCGCGCAGGCGGTCGAGACTCAGGCCGACGAACGGCTGGAGTCGGCGTTCGAGGAATGCCTCGACCGCTTCATCCGACGGCTCCGGGATCCGATCGCGGAGCAGCTCTTCCGGGATGTCGAGCCTTTTGGCCAGGTGCCAGTAGACCTCGGTCTCGGGCTTCACCTCGCCCGGCGGATCCAGCACCTTCTGCCGCAGTTGGATGTAGGGGTGCCAGTAGGCCCCGATCACGTCTGTCTGCTCGAACATCGACTTTGCCGGCAGCACGAGGTCCGCTTCGCGAGCGGTGTCGGTCATGAACTGGTCGACCACGACGCGGAATTCGAGTCCACGCAGCGCCGCGAGGACCACGTTGGTTTCCGGATTCTGGGTCACCGGATTCCCGCGCTCGATCCACGCCATGCGCAGCGGAGGATCGCGCTGAGCTAGCATGTCCCGACCGAGTCGGGCCGTCGAGATCGATACGCGCATCACTCCGTCCGGCTGCTCGGGCGGATAGAACGCCACCGGGTCTTTCACGTCGTCGAACACGGCGCTCTGCAGGTTCGCGTACACCCACCCGGATCCCGGCCGGCCGAAGTTCCCCGTAATGGCCAGGATGGCGAGGATCGCCCGCATCGCCTGGCCGCTGTTCGTATAGCGCTGCATTCCGAACCCGGCGTTGATCGTCGCCGGGCGCAGGTCCGCAAACATCTCCCCCAGCGCACGGATCTGCTTCGCCGGGACCTCGGCGATGGCAGCGGCCCATTCCGGTGTGCACTCGCTCACGAGCGCGGCGAATTCCTCGTAGCCGAGTACCCGGTCCCGGACGAATGCCTGATCGACGGCGCCGCGGCGGATGACCTCGTGCGCCACGGCGAGCGCCAGCGCCCCATCCGTGCCTGGGCGCGGACGGATCCACAGCTCCGCGGACTCGGATGTCTCGGTGCGTCGCGGATCGATGACCACGACGCGGGCGCCCGATTCTCTCGCCTGCTGCACGAATGGCATCTGGTGGATGTTCGTCTCCGCCGGGTTCTTTCCCCACAGGACGATCAGCTTTGCGTTCGCGATGTCCCAGGGCGCGCTGTTCCGATTGTCCCCGAGCGTGAGCCGGGTGGCCTCGAGGCCGGCGGGCCAGCAGAGATCGCCGTAGGTCGTGGTGCAGCCGCCGTACAGCCGCCAGAAGCTCGATCCGACGCCATTGAGCAGTCCCTTGGTGCCGCTGGCCGCGTAGTACAGCACACTCTGCGGTCCCGACTCGTCCCGGATTCGCCGCAGGTTGTCGACCACCAGGTCCAGCGCTTCGTCCCACTCGATCGGCTCGAAGGTGCCGCCCGGGGTCCGGCGGAGCGGTCTCAGAATCCGGTCTGGAGACCGCACCCGTTCCACGTAGCTCAGGCCCTTCAGACACACGCCCTCGGGAGTAGCGCGATTCCCCGTATGCGGCTCGATGCGGCGGATCTCGCCCTGCTCGACATGCACGCGCATCCCGCAGGTGCTGTAGCAGTTGCGCGGACAGGCCGTCGTAAACACGGGCATGCGAGATCGTCCTGTGGGCGTGAATGGCGCGATCCGGGACCGGGACAATCGTGGTCCCGAGCGCCGCGGCGGGTCAAGCCCGGCCACGTCACGGAGCAGGGCAGGGGTTCAGATCGTCGTCAGAGACCGGTCCGGATCGCAGCCTGGATGTCCTGTCCGGCTCCGGTGCCGGTGTAC
>JAENXO010000209.1 GCA_016649455.1 Gemmatimonadota bacterium
GGCTCGCTGTCCACGTAGATGTCGCCACCCATCATCCGGCAGAACTGACGGCTGATGGCCAGTCCGAGCCCTGTACCTCCATATCGCTTCGCGATCGACGATTCGGCCTGGCTGAAGGCCTCGAACAGCCGACCGAGCTGTTCATCGGTCATCCCGATCCCGGTGTCGCGCACCGAGATCTCGATCCACTCCGCGTCGCCAGCAGGTGGAGTACGGCGCTCTGCCTCCAGCGTGATCACCCCGTTTTCGGTGAATTTGCTGGCGTTCGACAGGAGATTCAGGATCACCTGGCGGAGTCTCATCGCGTCGCTGTGCATCCGACCGAGCCGGTCGGTGCCGCGCACAACGAGCTCGTTTCCGTTCGCCGCGATCAGCGGCTGTATGGTCGTCGTGACCTGATCGATGACGTCCTGAGCATCGAACGACTCGACGTGCAGCTCCATCTTGCCGGCCTCGATCTTCGACAGATCGAGGATGTCGTTTATCAGTGCGAGCAGGTGCCGGCCAGCAGAGTGGATCTTCTGCAGGTCAGGCACGAACACTTCCTGTCCCGCGTCCTCCGCATCTTCCTGCAGCATCTCGCTATAGCCGATGATCGCGTTCAGCGGCGTACGGAGCTCGTGGCTCATGCTCGCCAGAAACTGACTCTTCGCTCCGCTCGCGGCCTCGGCGTCCCTGCGAGCCTGCAGCAGCTCGGTGATGTCGTGGTAGAGAGCCACGACGCCGAAACTCTCACCGTTCACGTCGACCAGCACACCCGCGAATTCCACATCGATGAACGATCCGTCGCGCCGCCGCCGGCGCCCTGTGCCGCGCGCCACATCGCCCTCGACCACCTGGTCTGTTCGGCGCTTCGCCTCCAGGCGAGTCTCGCTAGTCGTAATCAGCTCGTCGAGGTCGTGGTCAAGCGCTTCTTCCGGCGGATATCCGAACAGACGCTCGAACGCCGGGTTGAGTGACGTTATCCGTCCTCCCAGGTCGAGGGTGACGATCGCGACCGGGCTGTTCTGGACGACGGTCTGGAAGTACTGCCGCTGACGCCTCGCCTCGGTGAACAGGCGGGCGTTTTCGATCGCGATCGCGGCCTGGGGCGCGAACAGATTGAGCAGCCTGAGATCCTCGGGCCCGAATTCGCGTCCTTCTTCGAGATGAACGCTGGCGAGAGTGCCGACCAGACGGCTGCCGATCAGCAGGGGGACGACCATTACTCCGCGGGCGGTCGTATCTTCGTATTTGTTGCTCCGGCCCGACCAGGCTCGATAGTCAGGAATGATCAGAGGCTCGCGAGTTTCAGCCACCAGACCCATGGCACCCTCGCCCGGCCGCATTCGTGTGCCGATCGACTCGGAGCCGATGTTATGGCTCGCGACGATCTCAAGCTCGCCACGGTCGTCACTGAAGATCGCGAGCTCTCCACCTGTCACGCCGAGCAGCGTCACCGCCCGTTCCAGGACTGCCTGGAGAAGCCGGGAGAGTTCCAGCTCGGATGACAGGTCGGTAAGAGTGTCCAGCACCGCCCGCTGCTCGTCCGCAGTCTGCTGCGCCTCAGTAAACAGGCGGGCGTTCTCGATCGCGATCGCGGCCTGGGGTGCGAAAAGATTGAGGAGTCTGAGATCTTCGGGCCCGAATTCGCGTCCCTCCTCGAGGTGCACGCTGGCGAGGGTTCCGACCAGCCGGTGCCCGATCAGCAGGGGTACGACCATTACGCCGCGGGCCGTCGTGTCCTCGTACTTGTCACTCCGGCCCGACCAGGCCCGATAGTCCGGGATAATCAGGGGCTCCCGGGTCTCGGCGACGAGCCCCATCGCTCCTTCGCCGAGGCGCATGCGGGTTCCGATCGAATCGGAACCGATATTGTGGCTGGCCACGATCTCAAGCTCGCCGCGGTCCTCATCGAAGATCGCGAGCTCCCCGCCCGTGACCTCGAGCAGGGACACCGCACGCTCCAGCACCCGCTGCAGCACTCTCGCCAGCTCCAGTTCACCGGACAGGTCGGCCAGCGTGTCCAGGACCGCCTTGTGCTCACCAGATGTTCGTCGCTCGGCCTCGAGCAGCCGGGTGCGCGCCATTGCTATTGCGGCCTGCTGCGCCGCCGCCGTGAGGATCTCGAAGTCTTCGCGCCCGAACGCGTTCTCCTCTGTACTCTCTACGATCAGGACTCCGATCACATCTCCGTCGATTTCGATGGGAACATCGACCTCGGAACCTCCAGCGGGCGCATCGCTTACGTATCCCGGTTCGGTGGCCACGACGGGGGAATAGTGCAGTGAACCATCGAGCAAGGGGCGCTCACTGAGTCCTCTACCGGGCGGCACGCGGTAGTCCTCGTGACTGCCGGGCCAACCCACGCTGGCGCGCATCACCCGCTCGCCGGAGTTCGGATCGACGAGAAACACGCCGATAAAATTGTAGCCGAGCGCATCGTCGTGCAGGCCGTCCACGATGCTGGCGCACACCGAGTCTTCGTCGTGCGCCGCGGCGATCCCTGTAGACAGGCGCAGCAGCGCGGACTGCCGATGGGCGAGCGGACTGTCCTTTGAACCGGGGCTGGTGTTCATATCTCGTTCAGTCGATCCCGACGGAGCTGTCGTTGGCGGCGAGGAGCAGGTGCGGGCGTATCTGTCCGAGCCCGTCGATCTCGACAACCCGGCCGGCGTCGAGAGCGAAGCGGTCCCGCAGCAGCGCCGAAGTCGCGGGGGACACGAAAATCCTGCCGGCATCGGCTCCCGCCGCGAGGTTTTCCGCTGTTATTATTGCCTCTCCCCACAAGTCGTAACGTGGTCGGCTCTCTCCGATTACCGCGCCGACCGTCGGACCGGTGTGCATCCCGAATCGAAACAGTGTCGCGGAATCCGGCCCGGCCGCCTGGAGTGCCGCCTGGAACGCGAGGGCGAGATCGGCGATCGCGATCGCATGATCCTCGCCAGCATCCTGCCAGGCTGCGGCGAGAAAGCCGTCTCTCCGCCCGAGGCAGGCGTTTATCGCCCTTTCCTCGGCCAGCGACACGAATTCAGTGAACCACTCGGACAGGACGGCCACGTACTCCCGGATGCCTGTCGATCCGAATCGCGACTGGTCGGCAGAGCAGAGCAGTACCGTCGTCAGCGGCATCGTATCCATGATGCCCGACTCGCCACGCAGCACCCGCTCTGCCACATCGGGAGGAAAGGCCGACAGAAGCAGTTGCTCGATCGTCTCTGCGTCGGCATGGATCCGCTCGCGGTACGTGCTCTCACGCGCGCGCAGGTCCCGCACTTCGAGATTTGCGGCGATCCGTGCCTCCAGCAGCGTGGCCTGGACCGGCTTCGTGATGTACTCCTCGGCTCCGGCCTCGATGCAGCGGATCGCGCTGTCGACCTCGTCCAGGGAGGACAGCATGATCACCGGGATGTCGCGCAGACGATCATCGTCCTTCAGACGACGGAGGGTCTCGACTCCATCCATGACCGGCATGATCACATCGAGGAGGATCAAGTCAAAGTCCCGTTTCCCGAGCTTCGCAAGTGCCTCGGCTCCGTCCGCCGCCGCCGCCACGATATAGCCATGCCGCGCGAGCTGGCGCGTGAGCAGGTCCCGGTTGGTGGGATTGTCGTCTACGACGAGAAGGGATCCCTGCCCAGCCGGGATGTCGCTCGCGGACGCCGACGTGGCGGTCGGGAGCTTGGCGAGCACGCCGCGCGTGAGCTCGGCCGAGTCCTGCAGCCGCAGGGAAGCGGGTTCCCCCTCCGTGCCGGGAGTCTGTGTCGCTACGAGGACGATGTCGGCGCTCGTGGCCAGCAGGGAGCGGGCTGCAGCGAGGATCCGTTCGAGGTCGGGGACGAGCTCGTCGCGCCCGATCTCGCGCTGAGCCTCGAGAAGCATCTCGCAATACCCAACTACGGCGTTGATCGGCGTCCGCAGGTCGGCCTCAATCTGGGCAGCGAAACTCTCGATCTCGCGGTCGATCGAGCCCTTGAGTCGGGCAGGGTCGAGGATGCTATCCACGAGAGCCAGCAGACGCCGGCCCGAGTCGTTGATGCGTCGCAGGTCGGACGCGGTCTCGGCGTCCTCTTCGTCTTCGAGGAGCATCTCCGAGTAGCCGAGAATTGCGTTGATCGGCGTGCGCATCTCGTGCCGCACGTGGCCGAGCGCCGCGCGCTTCAGCCGATCGGGATCGGGGGGGGCGCTGGAATCGCGAGGGGCGGACGTCCCCGCGGTGGCCCGGCGGACAGGCGTTGCGGGGACGGGGATCGCCGACGCTCCGGCAAACCCCGGGCGGATGCGTTTCTCAGGCTTGTGCGGCGATAGCGGCGTGTCCGCCTCCTCCACGGCCCCGGTGCGCCGGATTCCTCCCTTGTCGATGTCGAAGATCCACGCCATTACCACGACGATCGGAAATCCGAGTAGGAGAAGAAAGGTGACCAGTCGGCCGGTCCAGTCAGGAAACAACAGCGCGTCGGAGACCGCTCCGGAAATCTCGATGAGCCCTACGGTCAGGGCCCCGTATGCTGCAGCCGTGATCCAGACCCTTCGTCGTCGTGCCTCGCGGACGAAATGCTTGAGTCGCCCGGCAGGCTTGTCTGATCTGGCCGTATCTCAACTCCGGGAAAGGGCCCCGGCGTCGGCTCGGGGCGTTCGAGTCCATGGATCGATCGACCCGCCACCATAGACAGGACGGCGCATTGACGGAAGGCTTACAGCCCCGACAGCACTCCCAACATCCAGGCGGAGCCGAGCCCGAAGTAGATCCCCAGGATGTAACCCGCCACGGCCATCAGCAGGCCGACCGGTGCCATCGCCGGGTGGTAAAGCCCGGCCACGATCGGCGCCGTGCCGACCCCCCCGATGTTGGCCATGCTGCCCGTCGCGATGAAGAACGACGGGGCCTTCAGCAACCGGGCCGCGATGATCAGGACCGTTGCGTGGATGCCGATCCACAGCATTCCCGCGAGGAAGAACGCGGGCGCGTCGAGCACCGCGCGCAGGTCTCCCTGGGCGCCGATCCCCGTCAGCATCAGGTACAGGGCTACGTAGCCCAGGCGCGAGGCGCCCACCTCTTCCAGCTTGCGGACGGGCGTGAAGCTGAGCAGCAATCCGCCGGTCACGACGATGAGCACCGCCCAGGTCGTGTGGCTGATGATCGTCGGGTCGCCCAGCGTTGGGAGTTTCGCTCCGAGCAGAACGGAGAGGATCGCTCCCGACAGTCCGAGGCCGATGATGATTGCGATGTCAGCGACGGTTGGCGGATGGCGCACCGCCTCCACCTCAGCCAGCCGCCGATTCGTATCCTCGATCGCCGACAGGTCGGCCTTAAGCCACCGGTCGAATTTCGACTGGAACGCACTGAACAGCAGGAGCACTCCCATCCACCCGTATCCGACCACCGTATCCACCACGATCACGGGCGCGAAGATCGCCTCCGGCGTCCC
>JAENXO010000448.1 GCA_016649455.1 Gemmatimonadota bacterium
AGCAGGTTGTTGAGAATGAACGCGCTCTCACGCGACACCACGCCATCCAGGTGCCCCGGGGCGTGCAGCCTGTCCGACCTCCAGCCGATCAGCGCCAGCGACACGATCGCGACGATCGCGATGAACCCGAGAAACAGCGGGCCGATGATGCCCTCGGTGAATGCGTGCACCGACTCGAGCACGCCGGAGCGAGTCAGGAACGTCCCGAACAGCACGAGAAGGAACGTGCTGATGATCAGGGTCAGGTTCCAGGTCTTCAGCATACCCCGTCGCTCCTGCACCATTACCGAGTGCAGGAAAGCGGTTGCCGTGAGCCAGGGGAGGAACGAGGCGTTCTCCACGGGATCCCATGCCCAATAGCCGCCCCAGCCGAGCACCTCGTACGACCACCAGGCACCCCCCACGATTCCCACGGAGAGGAATGCCCACGGTGCTACCGTCCAGCGACGCGTGGTACGGATCCACTCCTCGTCGAGCTTGCCGGAGAGCAGGGCGGCGATCGCGAACGCGAACGGCACCGTCAGGCCGACATACCCGAAATACAGCATCGGGGGATGAAGACCCATCAGCGGGTGGTTCTGCAGCAGCGGGTTCGGACCAGGACCGTTGGCCGGCACCGGGAACACGGTCCCGAACGGGCTCGCCGGTCCAACCAGCAACCCGAAGAAGAAGATCGCCACGAATCCCATCACGCCGCTCGCGAATGGAGTCAGGCGCGAACGAGAGTCCCTCTGCACGAATGCCACGAGAGCCGCATAGGCGGCAAGGATCCAGCCCCAGAACAGGATCGACCCGTCCAGGCTGCTCCACAGGGAGATGGCCGTGTAGTAAGACGGTGTCTCCCGACTGCCTACCCGCGACACGTACTCGACACTGAAATCGTGCGTCAGGAGGGCAATCTCCATGGTGACGAACGCGACGGTCATCGCCGCGAACATCAAGTACGAACCCCACCTGGCGACATCGATGAGCGTCTGATTCCTGCGGAAGCCGCCGACGATCCCCGACACCGTAACCACGATGGCGGCGAGAAGCGCGACGATGACTGAAATCGACCCGATCATGCTCAGCATTCAGGCCCCCGCTACTCGTCGCCGGGTTTGACCAGCGACTCGTACATCTCCTCCGGCGACTTCTGTCCGTCGTGCGGAGCTTCGTACTCGTTCGAGTGCTTGACCATGACGTTGGTCGACTCGAACGTGCCGTCGTCCCGGTAATGGCCCTCCATGATCACGCCCGCCCCTTCCTGGAACATCGCGGGCGGAGCGCCGGTGCTCCTCACCTGCACTTCCTGGAGGCTATCCTGGACGATGAATCGCAAGTCCATGGCTTCCGCGTCCCACTGCAGAGACCCGGGCTTGACCTGCCCGCCCAGTCGCAGAGGCTGGTCCACCACTTCCGGGCCCCGGGCGAGCAGCTCGCTCGGGGTGAGGAAGTAGACCACGTTCTCTTTCAGGCCTCCCGCAATCAGGAAGGCCAGAGAGCCCAGTATGGCGAGGATTCCCAATCCCGCCCAGATCTTCTTTGAACCGCTCATTAGTCTCTATCTCTCCGAAGTTCAGGCGGGTGGCGCGTCGGCCTCATAACCGTCCGTCAACCCATCGCTCGATTCAGTCCACTCGGACAGTGCATGTGCCGCCACACCGAGGCGACGGTTCGTGCGCCATGAGTACCAGAGCAGGGTCGCCCACGTCAGCGAATACCCTGCCACTATGAATCCGAGGTTATCCATGATACGCCATTCGCTGTTCGAGTTCCCCTTCGAGCTTCGCCAGACGGATGCGACGCATCATCAGATAGACATAAATGACCGAAAATGCGGCCAGATTGAACATCAGCGTCCACAGGATCTCTGGCGAGACAGATCGCGGGCTCGATGGTGGCTGATGGAGCGTCCGCCACCAGATTACCGACAGGTACACGATCGGCACGTTGGCGAAACCGATAATCCCGACGATCGCCGCCCAGCGGGCCCGTTTGTCGGGATCGTCGGCGAAACTCCGAATCGCCAGGTATCCCACGTAGATCGCCAGCATGATCGCCGTCGTCGTCAGCCGGGGGTCCCAGGTCCACCAGACGCCCCAGGTGGGCTTCCCCCACATGGAGCCGAGAGCAAGGGTGAGAACGGTGAATACGACTCCGATCTCGGCCGAGCTCTGAGCCACCCGATCCCAGCGCAGATCACGCTGAATCAGATACAGGACGCTCATCAGGAACACGACGAAGAATGACAGGAAGGCGAGCCACGCCGCCGGTACGTGAACGTACATGAGGCGCTGGATGTCTCCCTGCATGCCGTCCGCCGGCACCACGAACAACCCGACGAAGCTCCCGACCAGGAACAGCGCCAGGGCGGCGATCCCGATAACGTTCGCCAGGCCCGATTTACTAGTCACGATCATTCCTCCAACGCGATCGGAAATATCCAGAGACTGATTACGAAGAAAATCACATCGAACGCCACGAGCAGCCGGATCCAGATCCCGGAATCCAGCATTGGATCTCCGACGATGATCAGCGTCGTAGCGTTTACCGCCCCGAGCAGCATCGGAATGAGGGCCGGAAACAGCAGGAGCGGGAGCATCACTTCGCGCGCCCTGAGATTGACTGTGAGTGCAGCGTAGAACGTGCCCACGATCGAGAAACCGATCGTGCCGAGAATCGC
>JAENXO010000655.1 GCA_016649455.1 Gemmatimonadota bacterium
CGTGAGCATTCACGTAGTCCACGTCCTCGATCGACAGGTCAGCATCACGCATCGCCGCCCGGATCGCGATCTGGGCCCCCGCCCCGCCGGGAGGCGGAGCAGTCATGTGGTACGCATCCGCGCTCTGCCCGAACCCCGCGACTTCGGCGATGATCCTGGCTCCACGAGCCTGGGCGTGCTCCAGACGTTCGAGCACCAGCATTCCGGCCCCCTCCCCGAGAACAAACCCATCCCGGGTAGCGTCAAACGGCCGGGAGGCGGTCTCGGCCGAGTCGTTCCGTTCCGACAGGGCCTTCATCGAAGCAAAGCCGGCCATGCACAGCGGAGTGACAGTCGCCTCAGTACCACCGGCGATCATCACGTCCGCCTCCCCGACCCGGATGGCCCGCAGGGCGGATCCCACCGCATGCGCACTGGAAGCGCAGGCTGAGACCGTCGCATAGTTGGGGCCCTGCGCTCCGTAGCGCATCGATATCATCCCGGCGGCCATGTCACCGATGAACATCGGTATGAAGAAGGGAGACACCCGACCCGGCCCCCGCTCCAGCAGCTTGGAGTGCTGGTCTTCGAGGGTGGTGAGGCCTCCGATCCCGCTGCCAACGATGACCCCGACCCGCTCCGGCGAGGTCGAGCGCATGATTCCCTCCAGGTCCGCCTGCTCGGCCGCCTGGACGGCGGTGGCCATCGCGAACTGAAGGAATCGATCCGCCCGGCGCGCCTCTTTCCGATCCATGTACAGTTCGGGATCGAAATCTTTCACTTCGCACGCGAAACGGACGGGATGCCCGGTAGCATCGAACTGTGTGACCGGACCCGCCCCACTCACTCCGGCGAGCAAGGCGGACCATGTCCGCTCGACATCCAGGCCAACCGGCGTAACGAGTCCCAGACCCGTTACGACTACCCTTGGCCGGTCACTCATTCCACTCGAGCCCCCCACCAGGGCTTGCGGTCATTCCTGGTGTTCGGAGAGGTATCGGATCGCGTCGCCGACGGTCTGCATCTTCTCCGCGTCCTCGTCGGGAATCTCGATCGAGAACTCCTCCTCGAACGCCATCACGAGTTCGACCGTGTCGAGTGAGTCCGCACCCAGATCCTCTACGAACGAGGCAGCGTCAGTCACCTTTTCGATCTCGACGCCCAGCTCGTTTGCAATGATTTCTTTGACCTTCGCCGCCGCATCCGACATGTCGTTTTCCTCTCGATACGAGGTTTGTCTCCCGGCACGCGACAACGCGCGTGTTCCGTTGTGTCGGCTGACCCGGCAGGTCAGCCGTGCATCACCATTCCACCATCCACGACCAGGACCTGCCCCGTCATGTACGACCCGGACGGACCTGTCAGAAACCGGACCACGCCCGCAACATCCTCAGGTGTTCCGAATCTGCCCAAAGGGATTCTCTCGAACAACGCTTCGCGCGCTTCAGCGGGAAGCTCGGACGTCATGTCTGTCTCGATGAAGCCCGGCGCCACGACGTTCACGAGCACACCCCGCGATGCCAATTCCAGCGCAACA
>JAENXO010000345.1 GCA_016649455.1 Gemmatimonadota bacterium
CATCAGCGATGCCACCCGGTTCCTGCTGATTGCCAGGCGGTCGGCCAGAAAAGCGTCGAGCCGGTCTTCCGAATCGGTCTCGACGTGTACCCGCAGGGGATCAGTCTGCCGCGGGCTCGTTCCCTTCTCCACGGGCCCTCCGTTCCTCGCGCCAGAAGGAGATCAGCAGGAGAACCGCCCCGACGCTCACCGCGCTGTCCGCCACGTTGAACGTCCAGAAGCGCCAGTCCCCGATTCCGACATCAATGAAGTCCACCACACCCGCCTCGTATCTGAGGCGGTCCAGGATGTTCCCGATGGCCCCGGCCGATATGAGTACGACGGCGATCAGCCGAAGGACGTCCTGCCGGGGTGTAGTGCGGTAGATCAGGAACAGCGCGATGAGCGCGATCAGCGCCAGGGCCAGAAAAAACAGACGGGAGTGCTCACCGATGTTCATGCCGAACGCCGCACCCGGGTTGTGCGTGTAGGTGAGCCTCAGGAAGTCCCCGATCACACTGTGTCTGGAATACATTGGGATATTGGCCACGACCCATTCTTTCGACAGGTAGTCGGCCAGCACGACGACGGATATGATTCCTGCGAGAAGGGCGCCCTTGTGGACGCCCCGATTCGCGACGACCGGGTCCAGATTCAGGCCCGGTTCATCGGGAGGCACCCGTCTCCTCTTTCTCTTTACACTTGATGCAGAGTCGCGTGTGCGGCAGAGCCTCCAGGCGCTCCATTCCGATGTCGTCCCCGCAATCCTCACACTCGCCAAATTTCTTCGGTGCCCGATACAGCCGTCGCAGGGCCTCGTCGATGTGATACAGGTAGCGCCCTTCCTTGCTCGCAAACAGGAAGGCCTTCTCGCGCTCCATGGCATCGGTACCCTGATCCGCCATGTGGAAGCTGTAGGCCGACAGGTCTCCGTCCGAGGCCTGGAGAGAACTCGCGAATGATTCGTCGTAATTCGCGAGCTCCTTCAGGGCCCGCTCACGCATGGTGAGCAGACGATCCTCTAGCTGATTGAGGTCCTTCTTCTTCATCCCGATCCCCACTGTGCAGAACAGATTTGTCCGGTTATCCGGGTCAGGCGCCTTCCGACACCTCGACGACCCGGCTCAAGGCCACCGTCACCAACTCCCCATCGATCTCGAGCTCCTGAACGTGCTCGAGCATAGCCGTGGCTTCGACACCGGTCTCGATCTCGAGCGCCAGCGTCTCACCTCCGATCCCATCGCTGTGGGATCGCACCACTTCTTCCAGACTCCGAGATCCCGCAACGGCAAGTCGAATCCGATCACTCACCGCGAGACCCGCCTCTCGCCGCAGACGTTGCACCCGACTCACCACTTCGCGAGCCAGTCCCTCCGCCAGCAACTCATCAGTGAGGCTCGTGTCGAGTCCGACGAGGTACCCGCCACCCGCTTTGACGGTAAGATCCCCCCTGGCCTCTTCTACGATCCGCACGTCCTCCGGCATGATCTCGACATCCGCCCCGTCCAGATCCACCACCACTGTCGCGCCATCCCGAAGTTCCTGGAGCGCCGCAGCGTCCAGATTTCCGATCAGACGAGCCACCTTGGGTGTTCGGTCACCGAAGCGCGGTCCGAGTCGCCCGAAGTCCGGTTTTGCGGACAGCCTAATAATATCAGCGTCGGCCGCCAGGAAAACAACCTCGCGCACGTTCAGTTCGTCACGCAGGATCTCTTCCATTGCTCCTGTGAGCCTGCGGCCGCCGGGAAGCGTCGCCTGGATTCCGGGAAGCGGCTGACGCACACGAAGTCCCGCCTCTTCGCGGGCCGCCCTTCCGAGGGTCACGAGAGCCCGCACATCTTCCATCTTCGCTTCCAGCACCTCGTCGCGTCTGCTCGACGCTGCCGGAAAGTCAACGAGGTGAACGGAACCACCCATCAACTCCCTGTGGAGCCAGTCGGAGAGGAACGGAGCGAATGGCGCCAGCAGGACAGCCGTGGTCGAGAGCGTCTCGTGCAAGGTCGCGAACGCGTCCTCAGTCCGCAGGTCGTCGCTTCCTCCCGGGCGAGTAGCCCAGAACCTGTCGCGGTTCCGGCGCACATACCAGTTGGAAAGGTCATCGAGCACGAATTCGGCCAGCCGGCGAGCCGCTCGGGTGAGATCGTAGCGCTCCAGGTCCGCACTGACGGCGCTCGCGAGCGAGTCGAGGCGGCTGAGCAGCCAGCGGTCGATCGGGAGCCGCTCCCCGATGGGATGCGCGGCGGACTGCTCGTGCGACCAGCCTTCGAGTCGCGCATAAAGTGCGAAGAAGCGATATACGCTGCGCAGCGTATCGAACAGCTTCCGGTTGGTCTCCCGAATGCCGTCACTGTCCCAGCGCTTCGGCAGCCATGGATTGCTCGACGCCAGGAGATAGAACCGGATCGCATCCGCACCGTGATCAGACAGCGCCTGCCAGGGATCAACCACGTTCCCCCTGGACTTGGACATCTTCTGTCCGTCCTCGTCGAGCACGAGGTCGTTCACCACGACGG
This sequence comes from Gemmatimonadota bacterium, assembly GCA_016649455.1. GTDB lineage: Bacteria > Gemmatimonadota > Gemmatimonadetes > Palauibacterales > Palauibacteraceae > Carthagonibacter. The sequence goes on from JAENXO010000345.1 coordinate 2,493, forward strand.
CCCTGTACGGCGCCTCGTCGAACAGCAGCGTGGAGATGGCGAGAAGTGAGTAGAACCACCCACGCGTCTGGTCCACACCTTCAGCAATGAAGTCCGCCGGGAAATGCGTCTTGAATTGCTCGCGGTTTTCAAACGGATAGTGCCACTGTGCAAATGGCATCGAGCCGGAGTCGAACCAGGTGTCGAGCACTTCGGGAACTCGACGCATTTCGCCGCCGCACCCTTCGTGAACGCAGGTCCAGGACAACTCGTCGATTCCCGGCCGGTGGGGATCGAATTCGGCCGGGAGCGTACCCGCCAGTTCTGCGAGGCGGGCGAACGAGCCCGGAACCTCGCGGTGTTCGGCGTCGGCGTCGCACACCCAGATCGGAAGCGGAGTTCCCCAATATCGGTCCCTGGAGATCGCCCAGTCCACGTTGTTCCCCAACCACTCGCCCATGCGTCCCGATCCAATCTCGGGAGGGTGCCAGGCGGTCGCGGCGCTATGGGCCAGGAGACGCTGCTTGACGGCGGTCGTACGGATGTACCACGAGTCGCGGGCCATGTAGAGCAGCGGACTTTCACACCGCCAGCAGTGCGGATAGCTGTGACGGATCGTCGCGGAGCGAAAGAGAAGGCCTCGAACGTCCAGCATCGCGACCAGGTCTGCGTCTGCGTCCTTCACCGCCGTTCCGCCGACTTCCCGGACCTGCAAGTCGAACCGTCCGGCATCGTCCACCGGACGTACGACCGGCAGATCGTGCTCTCGTCCCATTTCGAAGTCGTCGGCACCGAATGCGGGAGCTGAATGCACCAGCCCCGTGCCGTCATCGTCACTGACGAAGTCTGCGGGCAAGACACGTCCCGTGGTCTCCGGATAGGACGGGTCCAGGTCGAATGGCCGCTCGTAGGTCAGGCCAGCCAGCTCGTCGGCGCTCACGTCGCGCACGATCCGAGCGTCGTCTCCGAACAGCTCCTGGACTCGTGCTCCGCTGAGCACGAATCTTTCGCCGTCCCGCTCCACTTCCACGTACGAGATTCCCGGCCCGAA
>JAENXO010000471.1 GCA_016649455.1 Gemmatimonadota bacterium
CAGGGATTCCTGTACGCCGGAGAACGGATCGCTCGCTGGATCGCCTTCGTGCCGAGAGAGATCGCGTCGGAGATCGAGCTCGAGTTTCCGGGAACCCAGTACAGCCGCGGCAGCGACCACAGCAGCTTCGTATGTGCGGGAGCCCCGGGCTTCCGACTGCAGTCGCCCTACGATGAGTACCGGCAATACACCTGGCATACCGAGCTGGACACGTATGACAAGATCGTGTTCGACGACCTGAAGCAGAACGCCGTCCTCGCAGCGATCCTCGCCTACGCGGCTTCCGAGGATCCGGTGCGGACGCCCCGCGACCGGGCCCTGCTTCCGATCGACGAGCGGACCGGCGAGCCCGGCGCATGGCCGGAGTGCCGGCCGGCGATGCGGAGACCCCCGGAGCTGGAGTAGCCTCCACGGGTCTTCGTCGCAGGTCAAACGATCAGGCGTCGTCCTCGTCCGAACTCTCGTCGGCTCCTTCGACGATTCCAAACTGGGCGGCGATGCTGACCAGCAGCCGCTCGACGGGAGTCATCTCCGCCCGCTGCTGCATGATGTTTCGGGCCAGCGCCGGCTCATCGGTGATGATCGCGTCGACACCGAGGCTCATCATCGACGACATCTGGGCCGGGTGATTCACCGTCCACACCTGCACCTGCTTGCCGCCGTTGTGGGCGCGTTTCACGAACCCGGGCGTTGCGTTCTTGGCATTCACGGCCAGGAAATCAGCATCCAGCTTCGTCAGATCGCCGATCGAGACCGCCGCGAGCAGTCCCACGGTCCAGTCAGGCCTCAGGGATCTCAGCTTCTCGACGGTGGGCCGGTCCAGTGACATCAGCACGACCCGGTTCGTCATCCCGAGGCGCTCGACGATCTCGATCACCCTCTCTTCGAGCTGCTGACCGTGGCCGTACGTCTTCAACTCGATGTTCACCCGGATCCGGTCGCCTGTAACCCTGAGCACGTCCTCCAGCGACGCCACTCGCTCGGCCTCGAACTCGGTTCCGAACCACGCCCCGTTCGGAATCTGCGACACCTCCGACCAGGGCGTCTCCCAGATCTTGCGGGCGTCCCTGTCGACGCGCATGAAATCCGCGTCATGGTGCACCGCTACCACGCCGTCCAGCGTCTCCTGCACGTCGATCTCGGCCCAGTCCGCTTCGTCGGCGATCGCCGCCCGGATCGCGGCGAGCGTGTTCTCCGGCGCGCGTCCGGAGGCGCCTCGGTGTGCTGTGATCTCAACCTGGTCTTCGACAGAAACGTCTTCGAGCAGCTGGATTCCGAAGAACAGGGCTGCCGCGGGAACCGCGATCGCCACCAGCACCCAGGCCCAGCCGGGGACGGCCAGCGTCGCCCGGGCGCCGAGCGTGCCGGGCTCCACGCTGGTTACTTCCTTCGGAGCCATCCATGGCTCGGCCCAGTTTCGATCCAGCCCGAAGATGCTGAGGCCGAACCCGACGCTGGAGACGATGGAAATCAACAGGTTGCCGATGAACGCGATCACCGAGGCGATTCCGATTCCGGTCGCCATGCGGGCCAGGTCCTGGCTGCCCTCGGGAATCAGCAGCCGGCCGATCCACCCGGACACGCCCGTGACGAGGGCGGAGAACGCGAAGGTCGCCCCGGCCCAGATCACGAACAACAGGAGCACACGAAGCATCCTGCCCTCCGTCACCGCGGCGCTCGCGCGCAGGGCGTCAGCCGGTGAGTATCCACCGAACAGCAGACGCGGCAGGGCGATGGCCCATGTCAGCAACCGCTTCCCGACGAACCAGGCGAGGCCGAGCAGCGAAATTCCGATCAGTGTGGCCGCAATCCAGAACCTGGGAGGCTTCTCGGACAGGTAGAAATTGATGTCGTGATCCGTGAGCAAAAACCAGTATACCGCTCCGGCCACCACGATCCACGGCGCAGCATCGATCAGAATCCGAATCATGCCGAGCAGGGCGAGTCGGAAGATCCCGAACAGCCGACGCAGGGAGTGGCGCATTCCGGCCATCCACGACACGGCTCTTTCTTCTTCGATCCCCGCCGCCACCGTCATGATCGCCGCGTGGCCGATCAGCCCCGCGAGGAGCGCGCCTGCCGCCACCAGCAGCAAGGATGCGATCCCCAGCGGCGAAAGCACGAACCACAGGATGTCCTGGTCCGTCAGGGCTCCACCGCCCGCGCGTTCGAGTGCGCCGCGGGCGATCCACGCCACGAGCGGCGTCAGGAGCAGCGTCGCCGCGACGCGCGTCGCGATATCCGCGGCGAAGAACTGCGGCCAGCCCCGTCGGAGCTGCCCCAGGCCGTTGAATAAGGTCGTGATTACGCTCTTGTCGGGACGCCCAGAGGTGCCGGTCTCCAACCTCAGTCTCCTGATTCCGGTCGACGGGCCGGTGGAAGGGATGCTGCCTTGCGGTCAATACGCCCGGAGGGACTCGAACCCCCAGCCTTCTGGTCCGAAGCCAGACGCTCTATCCA
>JAENXO010000644.1 GCA_016649455.1 Gemmatimonadota bacterium
GGACAGATGGAGGGGGTGCACGGTATCGCCCGGGGACGACGCTTCCGGCGCCGCCCCCGTCAGGAGAATCGCGACGAGCGGCAGGACCGCTCCTCGAACGGCCAGAGGGATCACGATGCCGGCGCCGTCCACAGATTGTTCGCGTCATCGATGTCGGCGAGCATGTGATCCGGATCGAGAGTGATGCTGACCACCTCGTCGTCGGCGAACAGGCCGTACGTGAACTCCTTCTCGTTGTATCGCCACACGTCGACGGGAAGTTGAATGAACTCCTCGTTTCCGTTCTCGAACACCACGTTCATACGAATCGGCAGCACCAGCCCGCCCTTGTTCTCGATCGTGATGCGATAGTAGTAGCGCCCGCGCTCATCGGACCCGAGCAACTCCTCGGTGTCCTGGCGCTCGACCCCGGCCACGGCCTGGTCGTTCCAATGCGTGGTGTAGAACCAACCGCGCCACATATACGCGAGGTCTTCGCCGGCGCCCTCGTCCATCGAGCGGAAGAAGTCTGAGGGCTGCGGCTTCTTGAACATCCACGCTTGCGAATACCCGGAGAACGCCTGGTCGAACGCCTCGGGACCGAGGATGACCTCGCGCAGCATCGTGAGGCCCGATGCGGGCTTCATGTAGCCGTTTTGCAGGAAGTCCTTATGGATGAGGTCCGAGTGGGTCATGATCGGGACCTGGTCGGGGTCCTTCATGTACTCCCGGACGTTCGCGGGCGACCCCCACCAGCCGGGATAGTCGGGTTCCATCTCGATCAGGGCGTAGTGCTGCAGGAAGGTGTTGAGACCTTCGTCCATCCAGGTCCACTTCCGCTCGTCGGAGGCGACGATCATCGGGAACCAGTTATGCCCCACCTCGTGGATGGTGACCATCATGAGGGCGTGTTTCACACCGTCGGAGTATCCCTGCGGCTCTTCAGCGCCCGGCCGGGGACGGGCCCCGCAGAACGCGAGCATCGGATATTCCATTCCGCCGGCCGGTCCGTTCACGTTCGACGCCTTCGGGTACGGATACTCGAACGCCATCTCGCCGTACGTCTTCAGGGTCTGGATCACGGCCGCCGTCGAGATGTCGTTCCACAGCGGCATCGCGTCCCGCGGGTACATCGAGTGCGCCGCGATGACGCGGTCCTCACCCGGATAGCTGAAGCCAGCTGCGTCCCACACGTAGGTCTTCGAGGAGGCCCACGCGAAGTCGCGCACCTCGTCCGCCAGGAAGTGCCAGGTGAGCATACCGCTCTGTGCCGGGCGACTGGCCGCCGTCATCACTTCGTCCGGTCCCACGATGTACACGGGAGACTCGCTCTGGTACGCCCTGTCCAGCCGATCCATCTGCTCGCTGGTGAGAACATCCTCGGGATTCTGCAGCACGCCCGTCGACTCGAGGATGTGGTTGGCCGGCACCGTGATCCGGACGTCGTAGTCTCCGAACTCGAGGTAGAACTCCCCGCGTCCGAAGAACTGGTCCGTCTGCCACCCGTTCACGTCATCGTACACGGACATGCGCGGGAACCACTGCGCCATCTCGTAAATCCACCCGTCGCTCACCTGCTCCCGTCCACC
>JAENXO010000648.1 GCA_016649455.1 Gemmatimonadota bacterium
GAGAGCTGCGAGCAGTTCCGCGTCACGCGGAACGCGGACACGGAGCAGGACGAGGAGACGGCGGACGACCTCCTGGCGGTGATCGAGACCGAGCTCAGGGATCGGAAGTTCTCGCCGATCGTCCGACTCGAAGTGGCGGCCGGGATGGCGGCGCTGCACCGCGGGATGATCGCTGCCGAACTGGGTCTCGATGAAGCGCAGGACGTGTTCGAGGCGAATGGGATGCTGGCGCTGCGCGACCTGGCCGAACTCGCCCGGATCGATTCCCCCGAGTTGCGCTACGAGCCTCATCGGCCCGTCGATCATCCGGCGTTCACCGATGAGCGCAGCGTCTTCCATACGCTCCGGGAAGCCGGGTCCGTGATGGTGCACCACCCGTACGACTCGTTCCACACCTCGGTCGAGAGATTTCTCAAGGAAGCCTCCGAGGATCCGAAGGTGCGGGCGATCAAGATGACGTTCTATCGGACCTCGTCCGAGTCGAAAGCGATCGAGTACCTGATGGAGGCCGCCCGCAACGGCAAGCAGGTGGCCGTGGTGATGGAGTTGAAGGCGCGGTTCGACGAGGCAGCGAACATCCGGTGGGCCAGCAAGCTCAGTTCAACCGGTATTCACGTTACGTACGGCGTTCTGGGGCTCAAGACGCACTGCAAGACGATCATGGTCGTCAGGCAGGACTACGATGGGCTGCGCCGGTATTGCCACGTCGGGACGGGGAATTATCATGCCGGGACGGCCCGGGGGTATTCAGATCTTGGACTGTTCACCTGCGACGAGCAGATCGGGAAAGACCTGACCGAGCTGTTCAACTATCTGACGACCGGGTATCGGCCGAAACGGGAGTACGGAAAGCTGCTTCCGGCGCCGAAGATCATGAAGCCGGCGATCCTCGAGAAGATCGAGCGCGAGATCGAGCATGCCCGGGCCGGAGAGCCCGGACTCATTCAGCTGAAGCTCAACGCACTCGAGGACCCGGAGGTTACAGCGGCCCTGTACGAGGCCTCATGCGCGGGAGTCCGAATCGATCTGATCGTGCGTGACACCTGCCGGCTCCGGCCGGGAATCGAAGGCCTGTCGGAAAATATCCGAGTGATCAGCGTGCTCGGGCAGTTCCTCGAGCATACGCGGATCTACTACTTCCGGAACGCAGGGGACGAGGAGTACTGGATCGGCTCGGCAGATGCGATGCGTCGGAATCTAAAAAACCGGGTCGAGCTCCTCGCGCCGGTGGAGGATGCGGGCCTGCAACTGATCCTGCGTTCCATCCTGGACACGCAGCTCGCAGACCGGCGGCAGGCGTGGGAGATGAGGCCCGACGGGAGCTACGTGCAGCTGCTTCCCCGGACTGTGGAGGAGGAGATAGGGTGCCACGAGCGGTTTATCCAGGCCGCCCATGCGAGGAACTTCGAGGCGACCCGTCTGCGGCGCAGAAAACCCCTTACTCCGGGTCGCGACTGGCCCTGACGATCTCCGTCTCCCGGTCGAACGCCGACTCGAACAGTCCGGCCTTCCGGTTCGCATCCCATAGATCGACTTCGGGGTTCGCGTCCGCGACGAC
>JAENXO010000426.1 GCA_016649455.1 Gemmatimonadota bacterium
CCCCCGGCTGCTCGCCGAACATCCGCGCCAGCTCGTCCCGCACCGGTCCGTTCAACTCCTCGCTGGACCAGCTGCTCGACCACCGATAGCGCGGAGAGATCGAGCACCAGTCCGATCCGTCCGGTGCCCGGTCGGAGACGGACCGCAGATACGGAGCCGCAGACCGGTCGAGGACTTCATCGATCGCGGCCGTCCGCCCGCCGCACGTCGAGTGGTAATAGGCCCGAATCGGAAGACCGTCGTGGGTGAGGATCTGCCCGGCTGTCGCCCGAACCGCATCCGTCGACTCCTGGCGCTCCGCGTCGATGCCGCCATACACCTGATCTTCCACGGTCCCGAACAGGTCGAACCCCATCTCGGCATGGCCGTCGAGGTGCGACACCGCGTACGTCCGCGCGGCAACCGCCTGCGCCTCGACGGCTGCCAGCTCCGCGCGAGTGCGAGGTCCGATTTCGAGTGGCACGACCCCGAGGAGATATTCCTCCATCGGCAAAATGTTGATCGCCGTGACCTGGTCTTCTTCCACAGCCAGCAGCTCGAGCCTGCCGCGGAAGCGCACGCCGTCGACCGCGACCGGACTCTCGCCTGACGTCTCGATCCGCAGCGCGTGCACGATCCCGGCACCGCGCAGTTGATCTCCCGGCACGGAGAGACCCGGTCCGTCCCGTCCCACGCGGAGAATCTCGCCCGGTCCGATCGGGCCGATGAGGCGGCCGGTCTGCGCGTCGTACATCTGGAGGCCGGAATTCGAACTGATCTCGATCGACGGAACCCCTACCAGGACCCCCACTCGCAGCATCGGCTCGCGAGCCGGCGACATCAGGCGGGCCAGTCCGGTGGCCCGTTCGAGCGAGCCGGACGCCGTTCCCGCCGCAGCTCCGGCGATCCATGCGACCAGCAGGCCGGTCGCCATGCGCCGATAGCTCACCGCCCGAAACCGCTGTCGAGCCCGAGTGGAGCGAGCGGCAGGCGACGTGAGGCAGCCGCCGGCTCCCGGTCGGCGGCAGGTGCCGGTCGGACCAGGCCCACGACCTCGGCTTCGAGGTCGTAATCATGCGCCGACACGATGTCTGCTTCGACGAGCGTGCCCGGCGGCCAGTCCTGATCGGAAGACAAGTACGTGACCCCATCCACATCGTCGGCCTGGCCGCTCGTTCGCCCCTGGAGCCGACCCTCGGTCTCCCGGTCCACGATCACTTCTCTGCGCCGTCCGACTTCAAGTGCCAACCGATCGGCGCTGATTGCCCGTTGGACCTCCAGCAGCTCTTCGAGGCGGTCGCGCGCCTGCCCTTCCGGCACGAACTGGTCCTCCATCCCTGCTGCCCGGGTCCCGTCCTGCGGCGAAAATGCAAAGGCGCCGAGGCGGTCGAACTCGGCTTCCTCGAGAAAGTCGAGCAGCGCCCGGAAGTCGTCATCCGTCTCGCCCGGGAACCCGACCAGCACGGTCGTGCGGAGCGTGAGATCGGGGATCGCATCTCTGAGCCGCTCGATCTTCGCGCGGATCGTTCCGGCCCTCTCCGGGCGGCGCATGCGCTCGAGCACCGGGTCCGAGGCGTGCTGAATCGGCATGTCTATGTAGGGCAACAGTCGCGGCTCCGCGGCCATCAGTTCGATCAGCGTATCGCGGAGACCGGCGGAGTAGATGTACAGCAATCGGAACCAGGGGATCGTCGTCTCGTCGAGCAGCCGACGCGCGAGGGTGGCGATATCGGTTCCGTCGCGCCACTCCCGCCCGTAATGCGCCAGGTCCTGCGCCACGAGGTTCAGCTCGACCGCACCCTGTGCCTCGAGGCGTGCGGCCTCCGAGACGACGGAATCGAGTCCGAAGGACCGGTGCTTGCCCCGCCACAGGGGGATCGCGCAGAACGCGCAGCCGTGGTCACAGCCTTCACTGACCTTGAGATACCGGACGTGCCGTCGGTCGGTGAGCGGGAGCCGCACGCCGGGATGTTCGGCGACCGGGTCCCCCAGCAGTCCTCGTGCTCGAAGCTCGGGGATCAATCTCTCCGCGTCGCGCAGGCCCACGAACATGTCGATCTCGGGCAGGGACGGCTCGAGCTCGTCACGGTACTGCTCCACCAGGCAGCCGAGAGCGACGACTGCCGAGCAGCGGCCTTCCTGCTTGAGACGGCTCACCTCGAGCAGGGTGTCGATCGATTCCTGCTTCGCGGCATCGATGAAGCCGCAGGTGTTGACGATGATCACATCGGCCTCGGACAGGTCGCGCACAGCCTCCGCGCCATGTCCGGCGAGCGCGGCGAGGATCCGTTCCGAGTCAACAGTGTTCTTGTCGCAGCCGAGGCTTACGACGCCGAGCTTCGTGTGTATTGGTCCGCTCCTCAACCTTCGAACACGTCGGTTCCGGCGGGTGGCGTGAAGCTGAAGGTCGAGTCCGGGATGTCGGCGTTCGGCTGCAGGTCGCGCAGCACCACCGTGCGCAGAGTCTCGTTCTCTTCGGTGATCTCGAACCGACGCACCAGGAGGCGCTCGGTGTCGATCCAGACGCGCACCAGCCGGTATGGGGACTCACCACGGGGAGTCAGGGAAACGAGCCAGGTCGAATGCCCGTCCACCGCCTCATTTCCGTCGAGCACGGCCTCGTATGCCTCGGCGGCTTCGTCGAATATCCGGCCCTGCAGATCGACCATCCCGGCCCCGGTCGTATTCGCGTCGATCGTACTGCGGATGACCTGCCCGGGGTGTGTGCTCGGATAGTAGAGCCACAGGCTCGCGCCATCCGCCACGATCACATCGCCGGCCGGGTCGGTGAAATCCATCTTGAAGCGACCCGCTCCCTTCTGGTACCAGGTGCCGGTTCCCGA
>JAENXO010000231.1 GCA_016649455.1 Gemmatimonadota bacterium
AGCGTGGAGTCGCCGCACACGGCGGCCAGCGCCGAGTTCCAGCTCCACACCGCGACCGGAAAGTTGAATGCCGTGATCACACCCACGACACCCAGAGGATGCCACTGCTCGAACATCCTGTGGTCCGGACGTTCCGACTGCATCGTATTCCCGTACAGCTGCCGGGACAGACCGACCGCGAAGTCGCAGATGTCGATCATCTCCTGCACCTCGCCCTCACCCTCCGCCTGGATCTTCCCCATCTCGAGGCTGACGAGTTTGCCCAGGTCTTCCTTCGCTTCGCGCAGCGCGAGGCCCAGCTGCCGGACGACCTCGCCCCGCCGCGGTGCAGGGACTTTCCGCCATTCCAGAAATGCACCGTGGGCCCGGGCAACGATCTTGTCGAATTCCTCTTCGCTCACCTGCCGCACGTAGCCGATCACTGAGCCGTCCGTCGGCGACGTGACCTCGAGTTCGGGGCCCGATCCGATCCAGTTCCCGGCGAATCCTCCGGGGTTCATGTCCTCGATGCCGAGGCGCTCCAGGTAGTCTTGCATGGTGTCTATATCCCGTTGGAATGAATGGCGTTAATAGATGTCTACGAGCGGTTCCGGCCGCTGCTGCAATTGCCCGAATGTTAGCGTATCGCCCGTGGATCTGCCACCTGGCCGACCGGCCTTCACCCGGGCATGGCGGGCGGCAATCAGTCCATCCGCGGGTACGTATTGTTGTGATAGCGGAGGCCGGTGACCCTGCCGTTTCCGTCGTCCACGAACACGTACGTTTCCCCCGGCTCGCCGTCATCCCGGATGCGCCGGAACGTGCTTCCTTCGACATGTTCGAGGCGTGTCAGGTCGTCCAGCGGATTCATCGTCGGCAGCCACAGGATCGCCAGACCACCTTTCCACGGCACGACTGCGGACTCGCCACCCCATGGCTCTTCGTCGTACGACCCGACGAATCGACGAAATTCCGGGGGTAGCTCCTCGGGCGGTCGTTTGCCTGCCGTTGAGCCTTCCGAAGTCGTGTCACGGTCCGCGATGGCCTGGACGACCGCGGGCTTGATCAGTCGCAGCATCTCGATCGCCAGGGCGGACGGGCTCAGACCGATGGCGTTCGTCATCACCACCGCCGCGAGGCGTTCCCGGGGAAGCAGTTGAATCGTGGATTCGAAGCCCGGACACAGGCCGCTGTGGCCGACGTACGTGACGTCCCGGTTGCGGTACACTCCGAATCCGAGCCCCCGCGAAGTCTTCCAGTCGGGGTCCAGCCAGTGGACGCGCTGCATTTCGCGCAGCGTGTTTGCCCCGAGCACCCCGTCACCGCCCGAATCCAGGATGCCGAACTGCCAGGATGCGAACCGGGCCATGTCCTCCACGGTGGACGCGAATCCCGCGGCTGGTGCGATTCCCTTCACCGTGAGCGGCGGCATCCGGTTCCGGGACCCGTCACGCCGCGTGGAACCGTAGCCGACTGCGAGACGGTCCGGGAACGGGTACTCCCCGATGTCGGGCCACGTACTGCTCATCCCGATCGGATCCAGGATGTTCGACCGCATGTACTCGGAGAACGGCGTTCCGGAGACTTCGGCGACGACCTCCCCGGCCAGCGTGAGACCGAGATTGGAGTACTGGTAGTATCGATCAGAGCGGTACAGCATCTCCTGATCGCCCAGACGCTCGACGACCTGGTCACGCGTCGGAAAATCGAATGGCGTGATCCAGTAGGAGTGGTCCGATTCCCGTGGCAATCCCGACGAATGTGTCAGGAGTCCCTGTACGGTCACGGGAGGTGAATTCGCGTACGTATCCTGGATATCGAACCACGGGAGCAGAACGGACAGGCGGTCGTCGAGCCGAAGCTGACCGGCGTCCCGGAGTTGCATCACCCCGATTGCCGTGAACAGCTTCGAGATCGAGCAGACACTGTAGGCCGTGCCTGCCGTCGCCGGCGTCCCCGCCTCGGGATCAGCGTAGCCGCTCGCGCCGGTCCAGATCACCTCCTGGTCGTGCACCACGGCAGCCGAGATCCCCGGAATGCTCTCGTACGCCCGCTGTGCGTCGAGCCACACCTCGATCAGACCTGCCGCTTCGCGAACCCGCGGGTGATCGGCCACGCTCTGCGCCCTGGCCAGCGGCGCGTTGGCCAGGAGAACAGACAGCACAAGCCCGATCCATCGCATGCCGGGTCGCCTCGCACCGAAGGGGAACACAGCCGGGAGCTTCGTAGACGGCGCCAAGATGTCTCCGCCGCTTCAGGCGGGCAACAATCCCCGCGAAGATGTTTCGACGGCGGGGTGAGAATACGCTATCATTCGCGGGTGGCGGCCGGTTCCTCGTCGAGCGGCAGAGCACGGGAGAGTGTGGATGGAGCGCGACCCGATTCCGTTCTGGGAGCGACCGGAAGTCGTCGAGAAGTTCGCCGGGCGGGAGCCAGACCGTCGCCTCGCCGAGTGGCTCTCCGGCCGGGATGACCTGGAAGGCCTTCGGGTGCTCGATATCGGCTGCGCCGGCGGTCGGAATTCGGTGTACCTGGCCCGGTCGGGATGTGACCTGTACGCGATCGATTCGTCGCTGCCGATGGTCCGCCGCACGCGGTTCCGGATCGCCAACGTACTCGGCGAGCGAGAGGCGGCCCGCCGGGTCCGGGTCGGCCGCATGGAACTGCTGGGCGGTTTTGGCGACCGGAGCTTCGACCTCGTCGTCGCGCTCGGTGTGTTCCACAGCGCCCCTGATCGGGCCACCTACGAACTGGCGCTGGCCGAATCCGCCAGGGTGCTGGACCAGGACGGGCACCTCCTGATCGCCAATTTCGCGCCTGGTACTGAGCTGGAGGGCACTGTCCTGGAGCCCGTCCCGGGCGAGCCGGACGTCTACGTGGGACATGAGTCCGGACGTCACTTGCTTCTCGGCGCGGAAGCACTGGACGACTCGCTCGACCGCCACGGACTGTATCCCGTCGTTCCCACGGAAGTCGTCGAAGCGACCGGAGAAGCGTTCCGCCGGATCACCGTGAACGGACTGTACCGGAAGCGTGCATCATGAACCTCGCGCTGCGTAACGCCCGGGGCGGCCGAACCGCCATCCGATCTGGCCTGCTCGGGTCCGCCGGACTCTCGCTCGTGCTCCTCACGGCGCCGCCGCTGGCACCCGCCGCCCACACCCAGGCGATAGACCGTCCGCCTCCGGACGCGACCCCGAGCGAGATCGTCGACTACGTAGACCGCCTGATGCGTGGAGAATCATCCAGGGGCGAGGTCGTGATGGAGGTGCTCACGGAGAACTGGAACCGGTCGATGCGCATGACGGTCTTGTCCCTCGGGACCGAGTATGCGCTGGTGCGAATCCTCGAACCGAAGAAAGATGCCGGAACCGCGACGCTGAAGTCCGGCAACGAAATCTGGAACTACCTCCCGAAAGTCGACCGGACGATCAAGATTCCGGCGTCCCTGATGAGCGCCTCCTGGATGGGCTCGCACTTCACCAACGATGACCTGGTGAAGGAGAGCCGACTGGTGGAGGACTACGAGATCACGATCGAGTTCGACGGACCCCGGGAAGGAGTGGACGTCTGGGAGTTCGTTCTCGTTCCCCGTCCCGAGGCGCCCGTCGTCTGGGGCAGCATCCGCTACCAGGTACGCACAGACGACCTGATGCCGGTCTGGGCCCGGTACTACGACGAAGACGGCGCCCTCATGCGCACGCTGACATTCGGAGACCTCCGGACGTTCGGTGACCGCCTGGTCCCGGCCACCATGCGAATGGTGCCCGAGGACGATCCTGGAGAATTCACGGAAGTTCGCTACGAGAACCTGGAATTCGACGTGGATCTTTCCCCCGACTTCTTCTCGCTCCGACAACTGCGCGCGAGGAACTGAGCCCTGATGGACGAGAAACCCGGCTGGAGGATCGGCTGGCGAAACCTGGGACGTAACCGCCGCCGCACCTGGATCACGGCCAGTGGCCTGGCGCTGGGCTATGTGGCGGTTGTCGTGATGAGTGGCCTCGCCCGGGGCCTCGTCGCCGAGATGGTGGACAACGGCACCGGGATTCTCACCGGTCAGCTCCAGGCTCATTCCGCCGAGTATCTGCCGGACCGCAGCCTGTACGCCACGATCGGGGGGCGCGACGGCGTTGATGTCGAAACTCTGCTGCGCGCTGTCGCCTCCGCGCCGGGCGTGACGGCAGCCACGCCGCGCGTGTTCGGCGCCGGCCTCGTAAGTACCGGATCTGCCACGGCGGCCGGTGTATTGATGGGAGTGGACGTCGAGCGGGAATCTTCGGTATCGCGAATTCTCTCCACGCTGCGCGATGGTGAGCTGCCACGTGCCGGCCACAATGAAATCGTGATCGGCTCGGAGATGGCGCGCCAGGTGGCAGCGGGCCCGGGCGACACCGTCGTGCTGGTCGCCCCAGCCGCCGATGGGTCGCTGGGGAACGACCTGTTCGTGGTGTCCGGAGTGTTCGAGACCATGCTCACGGACCTCGACCTGGCGTGGGCGATCGCTCCGATCGACGCGCTCCAGGCTTTGCTCGCGCTCCCCGACGACCGGATCCACGAAGTGGCGGCGCGCGTCGATGATCCCTGGACCGCCCCTGCCGCCGCTGATTCCGTCAATTCCGCTGTGGCGAGGATGTTCGGTGAGGCTGTCGATGCAGAGGCCCGCGCCTGGACTGTATTTCGGCCGGAAATGGTCGACTATGCGCGCCTCACCGAGAGCATGCAGTGGGTACTCCTGGTCGTCATCTTCGGGATGGCGATCTTCGGAGTCGCGAACACCCTTCTGATGTCCAGCTTCGAACGGCGCAAGGAGTTTGCCCTGCTGCTCGCTCTCGGAGCCCGCCCGCGCATGATCGCGGGCTCCGTCCTGGCCGAGGCGGTCGCCCTCGCGACGCTCAGCCTGCTGGCGGGAGTCGCGCTCGCCGTGCCCATCCTCGTCTGGTGGCACCGGGCCCCGCCGGACGTGAGCTGGCTGTATGGCGGATTCACGATGTCCGGTGGACTGATGCGACCGATTCTCAGGGTGGAG
>JAENXO010000328.1 GCA_016649455.1 Gemmatimonadota bacterium
ATCCGGCTCCCGAGAGGTCAGGGAATCTGGCCGGCGTTCTGGCTCCTGGGGGCCGACTTGGACGAGGTGGGGTGGCCCGCCTGCGGCGAGATTGACGTGATGGAATATCGCGGACAAGAGCCCAGTGTCATTCACGGGAGCCTGCACGGGCCGGGCTACTCGGCCGGCGATGCCATTACGCGGCGATTCTATCTCGCCGACTCCACCTTCGATGCCGACTTCCGCGTGTTCGCGGTGGAATGGCGTGGCGACTCGATCCAATGGTGGATCGACGACGAGTACTTCCAGACGGTGACGGCGAACGACGTAACCGGAGAGTGGGTGTTCGACCATCCGTTCTACATCATTCTGAACGTAGCCGTCGGCGGCGGGTTCGTGGGTCCGCCTGATGCGACCACCACGTTTCCACAGACCATGCTCGTGGACTGGGTCAGGGTATACGAGGAAGCTCCGTGAGCCATTCCGCTCATTACGAGACGGCGCCCGAAGATCGGATTTCGTTCGGCCGCAAGATCGTCTATGGGCTGGGCGCCTTCGTCAACAATCTCCTCGCCGCGGCGAGCGGCGGGATGATCATCGTCCTCAACCTCGGCCTCGGCATGAACCCGGCGCTGGTCGGCCTGCTCGGGGCGCTTCCGCGCCTCACCGACGCATTGACCGACCCGCTGATGGGCTACATCTCCGATAACACGACATCGAGGTGGGGCAGGCGCAGGCCGTACATCTTAATCGGGGCGATCGCTGCCGGCGTCATCTTCGCCCTTCTCTGGCAGCTGCCGAGAGGCCAGAGCGAGACCTTCTACTTCGTCTGGTTCCTGGTCGGCTCGATCGTCTTCTATCTCGCCTACACGGTGTTCGCCACGCCCTGGGTCGCGCTCGGCTACGAGCTGACACCCGATTACCACGAGCGCACGCGCCTGATGGGGGTGCAGAACTTCATCGGCCAGCTCGCCTACGTCGTGTCGCCGTGGTTCCTGTGGATCATGACGTACGAGGGCTTCTTCGAGGACCAGGTGTCGGGGGCCGCCGCGCTCGCGATCATCATCGGCGTGTTCGTGATCGGGGTCGGAGTCGTTCCCGCGCTGTTGCTCAGGGAGCGGTTCAAGGAGATCGCCGAGACCGAAGTGGAGGAACACCGGCATCACCTGGAGGAAGAGGTGCCGGTGGCCCGTGATAGCGCGTTCACCGTCTTCCGCCGCAACATGGCCGACTTCTTCAAGGGATTCGGGACGGCGCTATCTTCGCGTCCGTTCCTGAAGCTCTGCGTCGCCACGTTCCTCGTGTTCAACGGCTTCATGCTCATCTCGTCGTTCCAGTTCTACGTGATCATCTACTACGTGTTCGGCGGCGATCAGACGCGGGGCGCCGAATACGCGGGATACGCCGGAACGCTGGGCGCGATCTCCACGTTCGCCGTGATCGTGTTCATTACCTGGCTGGGCACCCGGATCGGGAAGCGGAGGGCGTTCTTCGTGGCCACGGGCGCCTCGATCGTGGGATACGGGCTGAAGTGGGTGTGCTACAATCCCGACTTCCCGTGGCTGGTGCTGCTCCCCGCCCCGCTTCTCGCGTTCGGGCTCGGCGGACTGTTCACGCTGATGCCGTCGATGGTCGCCGACGTCGTGGACGTCGACGAGCTCCACACCCACGAGCGACGTGAGGGCATGTACGGCTCCATTTTCTGGTGGGTGGTCAAGCTGGGCATGGCCGCGGCGCTTGCCGGAGGAGGATTCCTGCTCAATGCCACCGGCTTCGACGTCGCGCTGGGCGGAAACCAGGCCGAACGGACGATCTTCCTGATGCGGCTCTGTGACGCGGTCATTCCGATGGTCACATCGGCCATCGCGATCTGGGCGATCGCGGCCTTCCCGATCACCGAGGAGAAGGCCCACGAGGTACGGCTGGAGCTGGAGCGCAGACGGGGCAGGCCCGGAAAGCCCGAGCCCGAGCCGGCGTAGCCCCGGCCCGGCCGCTCCGTCAGCCGGAGTGCGTCAGCCGGAGAGCGTCAGCCCGAATCCGCAGGGGAACAGCGGATCGTACACCGCGTCGCCCGCGTTGAAGTTGTCCGCCGGGCTGCGGGGCCACGAGAACGACAGCTTGCCCTGGAAGTCGTAGTCTCCGAACAGGACGTCGGCGACTCCCGCCCCCTCGGAGCCGGGCAGCCAGGCGGCGACGAAGGCGGAAGCCGACGCCATCTCGCGGTTGACGACCAGCGGCCGGCCCGCGACCAGCACCGCGACGACCGGGATCCCCTCGGCCGCGATCGTGCGGATCGTCTCCAGGTCTTCCGGGTGCAGCGAGGCGAGCTCGAGCGTGTCGCCGTAGGGATGGAGATCG
This sequence comes from Gemmatimonadota bacterium, assembly GCA_016649455.1. Classification (GTDB taxonomy): domain Bacteria; phylum Gemmatimonadota; class Gemmatimonadetes; order Palauibacterales; family Palauibacteraceae; genus Carthagonibacter. The sequence continues at coordinate 2,338 of JAENXO010000328.1, forward strand.
GCGGTCGGGAGCAGGATCTGGGATCCGGGCGCGACCGGGCCCGCCGACCGGATGTCGCCCATCCCCTCTGCATACGGCCTCTCTCCGATCACCACGACCGCGGCGTCGAATCCTCCGGAGCGCGCTTCGAAACCATCGACTCTCAGGACCGCATCGGGCGCCACGGCACGAATGCCCTCCCAGATCGAGGTCCCGCCCTCGATGGAGCCGTTGCCCGACGTGCCCTGCCAGGCCACCGTGAAGCCGCCGCACTGGTGTCCGCGGTTGTCGGCGTTCCGGCCCGCGACCAGGATCCGCGCCGTCCGGTCCAGCGGCAGCACTCGGCCCTCGTGCTTGAGCAGCACGAGCGACTTCCGGACCGCTTCCCGGGCCACCTCACGGTGATCCCGCGATCCGAACCCGGGGTCGTCCGACCACGGCCGCTCCGCCGGCCTCGGCCGATCGAACAGGCCGCAGGCAAACTTGACGCCGAGGATCCGGCGCACCGCATCGTCGATCCGTTCCATCGGCACGGCGCCGCTCGACACGTGCGACTTCAGGTGGGCGATGAACTCCTTCCACTTCTCCGGCACCATGAACATGTCTACGCCGGCGTTCACGGCGCGCTCGATGGCCACGGCGTAGTCGTCATCGAGCTGGTCCGTGCCGTCCCAGTCCGACACGACGAACCCCTGAAACCCCAGCTCGCCTTTGAGCACGTCGGTGAGCAGGATCCTGTGTCCGTGGCACTTCTCACCGTTCCAGCTGCTCAGGGAGGCCATCACGGTCAGCACGCCCGCGGCGATCGCGTCTTGGTAGGGCTCGATATGCGTACGTTCGAGCTCCTCGCGGGACAGCTGCGCATCGCCCTGGTCCACGCCGCCGGAGGTGCCTCCGTCCCCGACCCAGTGCTTGGCGCACGCCACCACGCCGTCCGGTCCGAGATCGACCTGCAGTCCGGCCACGAACCGGCCCGCGTAGGTGCCTACGAGCCCGGGGTCCTCGGAGTAGCTCTCGTAGGTGCGTCCCCACCGGTCGTTGCGGGCCACCGCCAGCGTGGGCGCGAAGGTCCAGTCCACGCCGGTCGCGAGCACCTCCCGGGCGGTGACCCGCGCAATCCGCTCGAGCAGATCCGGATCCCCGGCGGCGCCGAGCCCGATGTTGTGGGGAAAGACCGTGGCCCCGCGGACGTTCGCGTTCCCGTGGATCGCGTCGACCCCGTACAGAAGCGGGATCGGCAGGTGCTGGTCATCCTCTTCCATCGACGCGGCCCAGTAGGCGTCGTTCATCGCCACCCAGTCCGCGGGATGATTGTCTCCCGGGCACGAGCCGCCGCCGCTCAGCACCGAGCCGAGATGATACTCGCGCAACTCCTCGGGGGTGACGAACATC
>JAENXO010000052.1 GCA_016649455.1 Gemmatimonadota bacterium
CGAATATTCGAGGACCGGAGAAATCACCGAGATTGAGGGAAGGCCGCGCGTCAACAACCGATGCGATCGTCGCCCCGCAATCGCTATCAAGGACGCGTCCCTTGCCGTCCCCGGGACGACGGGACGGATAGGGACGACGGCTTGAGGATTCCGCAGTGTGGGCCGGTCCCCCTGACGAACATAGCGGGGGCAGGATTCGGACTTGCGACCTTCGGGTTAAGAGATCTCTCCGGGCTGCTCTGTCGGGTGCTCCACAGCTCCAATGCGGTCTCGGGTGCCCTGAGGTGAGCTGAGCTTCGCCTGGTTCGGTACCACCGCTGGTACCACGCTTTTCAGGAAGAGCCGACATCCCTCCCACTACGGAGGTCTGTCCACGTGGAAAGGCAACTACTCCATCATCGGGCCCTTGAATTAGCTGCGCGTCACCTATGTGGCCTACGTCTTCAGTTGAAGCCCGAGTCTCCTGCCCCCATAGACCTTCCGGCCAGTCTTCGAGAGCTTGGGATGCTCTCGGATGAGGTTGGGTCGGCTCTGTCCTCTTGGGGTGGTCAAGACCGTAGGGATCGTCTCCGGTAGCTTTGACTGGGCCCGAGACATAGCGAGGTCCGTCGCCGCCCCCGCCTTCACAGTCGACATCAGGACCGGGCGGAATACACGGGCTGTAACCGGAGCAGCTCTCTCCACCACCTCCGCCGCCACCGCCCGAGCCGTTACCGCCTGATGGGGCCGCGGTTTCGGTTTGAGGGATTTGCAGAGGGAAGCCCCCACGGTCCAGTGGACGCTGTCACGATCGCGATTGCCATACTGGTCTCTTGCTTTAACGACCAACCGATACCTTCCGGGCTTCCGACAGGACCACCCAAAATTGCGACTGCTGGAAGACCAGCGACCTTCACGAAACGATCCCCTGCGAATCGTTTGACCCTTGTAACGATGGAACGGTCCGGCGTGAGAGGCGGGATCGAAGCGATCACCAGGGTGGCCGCAGCACCTCACCCGGCCCGGAAGAGCCCAACAGCTCGATCTCAAGCCCGAGGCCGGCTATGCCGCGCTCATGGAGATCCTTTCTCATGGCCTTCTGGGTATGCCGGGGATCCGATCGGTCTAGCCCGTGTCTTCGAGGACGCCCTCGAGTTCGGCCGCAAGGTCGGGCCAGTAGGGCTTGACCGCGACGGCGGCACCGGCAATCAGTTCGCCCCGGGTGAGGCCGTCGCTGTCCGGATAGGTGGCGTCAGGCCCGTAGCGCCTGGCTCGCGCTATCAGTAGCTCCACCGGCCCAGCGACCGCAGGTCGGATCGCAGCGGCGAGATCATCTGCTGCCTCCCTGGGAAACTGGCGCAGGTCTTCGGGAACGATTGCCTTCCCGCTCGGGCCGAACAGACTCGGAACCTCCTTCCTGGCGGGATCGAGAATCTTGTCCTCCGCGATCACCGGCGGTACCGCGATCGGGGCGCCGTCGTCTCCCTCGATCCCTACCTCTTTGTTGAAGCGTTCCGCCACGCGTCCCGCGCGCAGGTACCTGTCGATCGACTCGCGTGCGACCAGCGCACGACCGGGATCGGCTCTGAGTGCCTTAAGATCCGTGATGGCGGCGTCGATCTGTCCGCGTTCCTGTATCTCGAACTCCGCGTCCACCTGCGCAATCTCTCCGTCGCCACCGCAGGACGCAAGCGCGAACGCCAGGACTAGCGTGATCAGGATAATTCGCTTCAAGGGCACCGGGGGATTCACGTGGGGTCGGTTGACGGTTTCTCCGCATACACGATCTCGGTCGGAAAGCCGAACTGCGACATGTACTCGCGGCGCACGTGAACGAAGCCGAGCTCCTCGAGAACGGGTACCGCGAGCACCCCACGGCAGTTTGCGGTCAAGTTGACGCCTCGTGAGTACAGCGCGTCCCAGACTCGGTGTCTGCGGGATTCGCCGACGGTCATGTTAGACAGCACCAGCCGACCGTCGGGTCGCAGCAGGCGGCGGAATTCGGCCAGGGCGATCGGGATGTCGGATCTCGGGAGCAGGTCGAGCATATAAGCATTGACGAGAAGGTCAAAGCTCCGATCCTCAAACGGGATATCCAGGGCACCGGCCTGCACCAGATCGGTTCGTTCGCCGAACTCCGCATCGGCCACTCGCTTGCGGGCCCGTTTGAGCATCCCCTCGGAGAGTTCAACTCCGACCGTCCTGCCCGAGGGGTTTCGTCGCGCCAGCTCGACGAGTTGAGCCCCGGTTCCGACCGCTACCTCGAGTACCGCATCGCCGTCGCGCGGGGCCGCCATCTCGAGCACGCGCCGCCGGGGACGGGTCTCCGTCAGCCGAGCCCAGAGTTCGTAAACAGGCGCCAGCCTCGTGTAACTTTCCACGACCCGTTCGGATGAGGACTCGTTGACCTCAAGAATCTGAGAATGCCAGTCACCGGAATTCACTTTCACGGAACCGAAAGCATAACGGGCCGGGGTCCGGCTCTTTGCCACCGAACGGGGGGTCCGGTTCTTGGCGGCTAGTGCGGCTCCTGATCGGGAGGGTCAGGGCACCGTGCCGGGCGTGGACCGTTCAGAAGCTCAGCGTCGCCGCCCCTTCCTTGATCAGTTCGTGGATTGCCGGGGAACCGACCAGGGTGACTCCTTCGAGCAGATCCTTCTGGTCGTAGCCCCTGACCCCCGCACACGGAGGGCAAACCAGCACGTTCCCTCCGCCCGACATGAAATTGTCGATCATCTCCTGCATCGGGGGATCGAGTGGGTTCAGGTGAGCCGATTCCGCAGCGCCCAAGCGCACCCAGTCGACTGCCGAACTGGTGAGAAACACGGTCACGTCGAGGCCCGTCTTGATGCCTCCGTTGGCGACGCTCCACGCAACTGATGCGCGCTCGTCGTCCAGTCCGGCCGTGATCACCACAACCAGCTTCTTCTTCTCCGCCATGATCAACCTCCTCCATTCGTGTTCGCTACGATCCTAGAATAGCCTCGGGTTTCGGCAAGGCAAGTGCGGCCGTGGGCAGAAGGAATTCTCCAGGGGAGGAAGATGGGTCGACACGCGGCCGCGTCGGCTGCTCATCTGGGCTTGACAACCATTTGACACCCACGAACAGAGCTCCCCTGTTTCCGGTGGGCGCGTGGTCGAGCGCTCATCTCCATGGCGGGGGCCCGTTCGTTGCCAGGGATACGCTCGGATACGAGGGCGATAGTTGCCGAGAGTAGGTGGCCGCGCTCCGCACATAGAGTTGTCCGGGTCCGCGGCGGCAGACACGAATCGGTCAGCCGGCGCCGCCTTCCAAGCAGTACTTGATCAATACCTCGCTCATCGGCCGCTCGTCGGGCTCGTTGAGGGAATCGTTGCGAACTCGATCATAGAAGTCGCCGGCTGAACCGAAATACTCGACGTTCGGACATTCGAACGGTGCGATCGACCTCGTAGAAGCGGAGAAGCACGTCGGTCTGCTCCGGTATCGGCAGATCCCGGAACTCCGCGGCGGAAATCCGCTCGGCCGCCGGCGTCGCATTGACGTCGAGCCGTTCAAGGGCGCTTTCGGTAGCGTTCGTGCACCCCGCAAGTACCAGGGCAACGAGCGCCAGAGAACCCGCTGCGCTCACTGCGATCACCAGTGCCGGCGAGTGACTCCCTTCGCGCCTCGACATCTTGATCCTCCAGTTCGGTCGGGTTGAGCCCGGCGCTGGTAGTGGTGCTACTCCGCGCTCGGGAACACCTTGCGCTCGGGGGCTTCGGTCAGCCTATGCCTGCCTCGGCCGACCTGCAAGGGCCGACCGCGGGCTCGCTTCCCGCCCTCCTCTTCCCTTCGCGCGACGCAGACTCAACGGCAGGTCAGAGGACGTCGCCAAGGCATCGGACAACTCAGAGGAAGTGTTCGCCGAGGGATCGGCGGTCTCCCTGACGAACATAGCGGGGGCCCGCTTCTTCTCTCAGGGAGACGCTCGGATACTTGAGCGAGTGGCAGCCTGAATCCAGGACCCTGATTCGAGGTGACCCAGAGAGCTCCGGCTTACTTCTTGACCGTGATCGTCTTCTTGACGGTCTGACCGCCTGCGTTCGAAGAAGTGACCTTGAAGGAGGCCCTGCCGCTGACCTTGAGCCGGACGCCGGTCGAGGCCGCGGTCGATGTACTCCTCTGCGACCTCGGCTTCGAGCTGGCTGGCCTTGCGCCGTCTGGCCTCTCGCTGTGCTTCGATCGAGTAGCCCGGCCTCAGGTGAGCTATGATCGGCGGACGTTCGCTGCATGCATGCAGCGGCAACGACACGAGGAGAGAGCAAGTGGCAAACATCGACAAGCCCATGGAGCTGTCCGACGAGGTGCTTGAGGAGATCAAGGAGGGTCAGCAGTCCGCGATCGAGGCGGTACGGAAGTTCGCTGACACCGTTGACAAGACGCTCGCGGGAGACGACCACCCCTCCGGGCGGGAGGAGATCGTCGACTCCGCGCTGAAGATGGCGGACCGGCTTGTGGCGACGCAGTACGACTTCCTGAGCAAGGTTGTGCACAGCGCCGGCGAGTCGCTGGGTGAGTCCAGCGGCGAGAAGTAGGTCGAGATGCCGACCGCCAAGAAAACAGCAGTTGCCAAGAGGACCACAGACAAGACCACGGAGCTGTCTGAGCAGTGGCTCGAACTGGTCAGGACCGGTGAGCAGACCGCGATCGAGTCGCTGCGTGAGTTCGTCGAGACGGTCGAAAAGGTGGTGCCCGGTCCGGCCAAGCAACGGGAGATCGTCGGCTCCGGGCTGGAGATGGCGCAGGCAGTTCTCCGCGGCCAGTACGACGCAACGCGCGACCTCGTGCGCAGCGTCGTGGTGGTGAACGTCAACGTTGACACCGACATCGACACGGACGTTGGCGTGGAGGTCCCAACGAACGTCGACGTGGCATCGCGAGAATCAACGACCTAGGACGACGACGGCCCGTATGGTCAAGCGGGATTCCGCCAGAAGCTACCTGAGCAATCCCGTGTGTACGACTTCATGCTGATAGCCAATGGCGTCGAGCCAGTCAAAATCGGTCATATCGTTCATCCTATTTCCAGAGTCAGCTTCGTGGGAGGCGTTCTGATCTTCCCTGGATCAGTTGGGTGAACCCGCATATATCTCCGTGGCCACGGAAGCTATCTCCGAGCCTCTTCCGGCCGCTCCGAACCTTCGGGCACCGGACAAACCACCGAGATTGAGGAAGGCCCGCGCGTCGAGCTGGTGCGATCGTCGCCGAGCAAGCTCGCCGCCCAGCAACCTCGTCCAGGGACGCGTCCCCCGCCGTCCCCGGGACGGCGGGGGCGACTTCCGGAAAGCGAGTCGAGTGATCGTCGGGTCCCTCGCGCGCGGCTAAGAGGGCCTGCCCGCCTGTCCCTGCCGCGCCCGGGCCTCGGCCGCGTCCCGCGCTGTTTCGATCACGCCGTTCACAAGCACGTGCGCCCCCGAGCCAACCCCCAGAGTCCAGTAGCGGCGAAACCAGCGGCGGGCGTGCGCGTCGCTCGTCGCGGTCCTCATTTCGGCTCGCAAAAGGGTGTCCCCTCCGTCGAGATCGCTGACCCCCAGCGCATAGACCGTCTTCGCGTATCCGGGCCTTGAGTAGGCGCTGAACTCCTCGGGAGAAGCCCGATCGTAAGAGATCACCGGCCGCCAGAACCTACCGATCAGGCCCAGCGCGATCTCCTCGGAGGGCCGCTCGGCCAGCAGGGTCCAGCCGCCTTCCTGCCAGGAAGGCTCGGCCGTGTCGCGCAGGCTGAGCCGTTCAGGTTGTGCCGGAGGTCGTTTACCCCGCAGCAGTTGTGTGATGATTTCGGGCAGCATCCGCAGGGCGATGAGCGCCGCGACCAGCGGTCTGCTTCGACCGACTTCGAGCAGGTCGAGATCCATCAGTGCCTCCCAGGTGGTGTGGTGGTCGGCATGGACCACCACCGCCATGGAATCGGAGATGTCGAACGCCGGGAGGTATTCGTCGGCCAGCACCGACGGAATACTAGTGCCAGGAAGCGACGCTGACCCATCGCGGCGTGTGCTCAAGTCTCTGTGCGAGGCAACCCAACTCCCGTAGCGCTGCGAGTTCGGTAGGCGTCAATAGCCGCTCAGGTCAACCGTCATCCTGGCGGCCGTCGTGAAACTCAAGCGCGGTAGGCCCCGCAATCCCCGTTCAGGGACGCGTCCCGCGCCGTCCCTGGGACGACGGGACGAATAGGGACGACGACTTGGGGACTCCGTGGTCGGAGATGGTCTCCCTGAAGAACATAGCGGGGGCCCGCTTCATTTCTCAGGGGGACGCCCGGTTACTTGAGCAGGTGGCCGCCTGAACGAGGGCTCCGTCTGCCCAAAGCCGAGCGCAGACCGAATTACTTCCCTACGGTGATCTTCTTCTTGACGGCCTTGCCGCCGGCGTTCTCAGAGGTCACTTTGAGCGAGGCCTTGAACTTGCCCGGTTTCTTCGGCTTGACCTTGGCCTTGACGGTTCTTGTCGTGCCGCCCTGGACCTCTCCGACCGAGGTACTGAGATCGTCTCCATGAAGTCGATCGGTGCTTCTCGGTTCGCGGATGAAACCTCAACTAGACCACGTCCCGTCGTTGGACCGACAAAAGCCCGATTACGGCCGGGACGAGAGCCCAAGCGGCAAGCACGAGGATGGCCGCCAACGAACTGGCCTGGCTCTCCACCCCAGCGGCCTCGGGTTCGACGCCGGACAAGGCCACGGCCAACGCCGAGGGCACCCATGAACTGGCGTCGCTGATCAGCTGCACGATCAACGGCGGAGCGATGATCAGCGTCAGCACTGCACCTGTGACGGCCCCGCCGGTGTTGCGCACGATCGCGCCGATCCCGGCTCCGAGCACCGCTCCGGCCGCACCGGCGAAGGACGCGGCTGCGACGACACGACCCACGTCGGCGGCAGGGACCATAAAACCGAACTCAGTCGTCGGCAACGCCAAAGCCACCGCCAAGGTGGTCAGTGTCGCGCCGACCAGTCCGAGGACCGCTCCGCCGATCGCCACCGCGACCAGCTGGGCGAGCACGGCCTGATGGCGGCGAGGTGAGCTCAAGAACGTCGGGATTACCGTGCCGTGGCCGTACTCGCGGGCGACCGCGATCGCGCCGAAGAGCCCCGCGATCAGCGTGGCGTTAGAGGCGAAGGCGATCAGCGACTGCTGATCGGCAGCGGTGGAGATGAAGGTCTTGGTGCCGTCGAAGTCGGTCCCCCATACGACGGCAATAGCGTTGATGGCGCTGATGACCACGAGTACGGCGAGAAACGCCCAGGGCATGTTCGTCGTCGTAAGCTTGCGGAGCTCGGCGCGAACGAGCCGTGTCCAGATCATGGCTGAACCTCCTCCTCGGTGCCGTCCTCATCGCGCCGCTCGGGGCTGCCGGTCCAATGCAGGAACCGCTCCTCGAGAGATCCGGCGTGGGGCGACAGCTCGTGGAGGACGATGCCGGCATCGAACGCCCTCTCGCCGATCTCCGTAATCGGCATACCGCGCACGACGAGCTCTTCACCCTCGCGTTCGACGGCTGCCCCCTCGGCCTCGAGCAGTTCCTGCAGGCGGGCCGAGGCGGACGCCCGGACGAGCGTGGCCAACTCCTGCAACTCGGCCAACGGCCCGGCCATGACCAGCCGGCCCTTGTTCAGGACCACCAGGTCGTCGGCAAGCAGCTCCATCTCGGAGAGCAGATGGCTCGACACCAGCACCGTGTTGCCTCCGGCGGCGCGAGCCCGCAGCAGGTCCCGCATCTCGTGGATTCCCTCTGGGTCGAGTCCGTTGGCCGGCTCGTCGAGAACCAGCACCGGCGGATCGCCCAGCAGGGCGCCGGCAAAGCCGAGGCGCTGACGCATTCCCAGCGAATAGGCCCCGACCCGACGATCGGCGGCTTCGCCGAGTCCCACGAGCTCGAGCAGCTCGTCCACCCGGTCCAGGTCGATCCCGTCGGCATCGGCGAGTATTCGCATGTGGTTGCGTCCGCTGCGACCCGGATGGAAGGCGTTGGACTCCAGCAGGGCACCGACGATAGCTGTGGGATCGGGTAGGTCCCGGTAGCGGCGTCCGCCGATCGTCGCGCGACCGCTCTCGCTCGAAGCAAGGTCGAGCATGATCTTCATCGTCGTTGACTTGCCCGACCCGTTCGGTCCGAGGAACCCGGTCACCCGACCTGGACGGGCCACGAACGACAGATCGCTGACCACGGTGTGCTCGCCGTACCGCTTCGTCAGGTGCTCGACCTCGATCGCGAACGGTCCATAGCCGCCCGGTTCTGCTTCCGTCTCCGTCACTCCGACACCTTCCGCATCAACCCATTTCGCTCTCTAATACCCTGCGAACGAGTTGAACCTAGCGCATAGGAGTCGGCCTGGTGGGCTGCTCTCGCGCTCTGCCTCGTCCGGTCCGGATTCGACATGATTCCCAGGATCCCACGGCGATGAAACCGATATCAGCACCGGTTCGTCTCTTACGAGGTCTCTCGACTCGTTCGCTCGCCTTCGAGTCTCAATCGGATCTCGCTCAAGGCCTTTGCCGGATTCCGCCCTATCTCCGCATCCTTGAGCAGACACACGAATAGGAGCCGGTTGGCTTCGGCGACAGCACCGGGGTCCCCGGACATCATCCTCGCAACTAGGTCTACGACCGGAGAGATTCCCGCAGATCGCGGAAGGGCTGCGTCGATTCGACGCCGGCCGACCCCGCGCACCCCGTTAAGGGACGGCAGATGCCCTGGCTGATCTGGGTGCCGAGCGAGGCGAAGCTGAAGACGAGGAGTTGGTGGGGCGGCTTAAAGGCGTCCCGGACCTCAGCGAGAGCCTCCGGACGGCATCTCCGCAGATCAAGCGCCAGGTCTTCAAGGCCTTCGACCTCCAGATTTACTACGACAAGAGAGAAGGGCGCGTGGAGATTTCGGCGACCGTCTCAGGGGAGGTGGCCAAAGCACTGGATAACTCGGAGGCGGTATTCAATGGGGGGTCGGCGGTCACCCTGACGAACATAGCGGGGGCGGGATTCGTTTCTCGCTACGACGCAAGGATTGTTGAGCGATTGGGCCTCACCGGTGATCGGTGGCGAGCAGCGCGGTAGCCCTACCGTGTCAGCTTGACCTTGAGCTTCTCGGTCTCGGAGTTGCCTAGCCGACCGGTCAGCTTGACGATCAGCGACGCCCTCGCCTTCTCACACCGTCTGAGCGCCTTGGCGATCTTGAGTTCCTCCTTCCTTCGCTTCGGCCGTAGCGTCAGCTTCTTCGTCTGGCCTGCGCCCAGTCGCCTTGTCTTCCGCTCGAGCTTGTAGGTCCTGCCCTGAACCGTGACTCTGCCCCTCGCCTTGGCTTTGAGATCATCCTTCGCCTTGACTCTCACCTTGACGCGGATCCTGTTGCCCCTCAGTTTTTGAGTTCGCTTCGCCGTGACCTTTCCCGGCGGCTTCAGCTCGTCGACCGCAAGGTCAGCCGGTCCGAACGGGACCTTAATGAACCGCCGGTCGACGCCGGTGCCGTTGAGGTTGGCGCGGCCGATCCTGAGGCTTGCGAACGACGACCAAAAGATGGAGCCGGCGCCAACCGCGAGGTCTGAGAAGGGGCCGAGGCGGCTGATGAATCGACGATCGATGCCGGTGCCGTCGAGGTTGGCGCGGCCGATCGACCCGCTGCCCGCCCAGTAGATGTGGTCGGCGTCGACTGCGACGTCCAGCATCGAACCGCCGATGAAGCTCTGATCGACTCCCGTGCCATCGAGGTTGGCGCGGCCGATTGTCGTCAGTACCGGGCCCGGCTGGGTGTCCGCGTAGTTCACCCAGTAGATGTGGGCGTCGTCGACGGCGAGGCTGAACGGAAAGCTTAAGCCGCTGACGAAGCTCTCCTGGACTCCGGTGCCGTCGAGGTTTGCGCGGCCGATCCTGCCCGTGCCGGGTGCCCCGGTGGCGCCGACGTCCGTCCAGTAGATGTGGTCGGCGTCGACCGCGAGGGCGACTCTGGAGATCTGCGAAGGGTCCGAACTGCTGGCCTTGATGAATCTCCGATCGACGCCATTTCCGTCGAGCTTGGCGCGGCCGATCCTTCCGCCCGTGGACGTCCAGTAGATGTGGTCGGCGTCGACCGCGACGCCGACAGGGTTGACGCGGCTGGTGAAGCCCGGGTCCACACCGGTGCCGTTGAGGTTGGCGCGCCCGATCTTGTTGGAGTCCAGGCTCGCCCAGTAGAGGAAAGCTTCAGCGCGCGGGGCGAGAGCCAGGGACAGAAGCAGCAGCGAAAGGACGGCCACGACCGTCGTTGACACCACGCCGAGGCGCGGACGCGCCAGCTGCATCATCACTTCAGCTCGCCGAGGGCTTCCCGCGGCGTTGGCACCAAAGGGTCCGGCGAACAGCAGCAGAAGAACAAC
>JAENXO010000657.1 GCA_016649455.1 Gemmatimonadota bacterium
CGAGGCCGGGCCCGATGGACCGGCGTCCGGAATGACTCACGACCGGGAAGACATCCTGCCGAGTCCCCTGACCCGCATCGGTCCTCTGCCCGCGGACTGGGGTGACGAGTGCATCCAGCCGCCGGAGATCTGTCGAACCTGCTGAGCGCCGCCGCGTTCACGCCGTTTGTGCTACGGAGAACTCGGAAAGCACGAAGAGGGGACCAGCCAGAGCCGGCCCCCTCTTCGCATTCACCGATGGAATTGCCCGAACCCCGGGCTAAACCGATCAGTTATTCGGCGCACCGTCGTTGATCCACGGTGCCAGCGAATCGTCGACGTAGGCCTGATCGGCGGCCCCGTCGTTGTGAGTGCCCTCGAGCTTGGGAATCAGAACGCCGCCTGCAGCATCTCCGATCACGACGAGCGGAACTCCGCTACCATTCTCCCCGTAGACGATGCCGTCGTACGAGTCCAGGGCGATTCCCATCACTGGCGAAGTGCCGCCGTGGCAGCTGGTGCACCCACTGTCCACGAGGTACGGCTGAATCGCGCTCGCGAAGGAGACGGCCGACGTTGCCTCGACGATCGTGATCGTCACCGTCGCCATGCCGGTCGCGTCGTCAGAGTCAGTGGCCGTCAACGTGATCACGTGCGGGCCGGGCGTTGCTTCAGCAGCGGAGCCCGTGAAGGTCTCGCCCGTTCCGATCTCGGCGTCCACATCAGAGGTCCAGACGAGGCTGGCTCCCGTGAGATCACCATCTTCGTCATCGGTTGCAGATCCGGTGAACGTAATCACTTCCGTGTTGAAGAACTCCGACGCGTCAGCGGGTTCCGAAATGGAAACCACAGGAGGCGTGTTCGCCCCTCCAACAGTGTAGTCAATCGTGTTACTCGGGTAAGTATCACTGCCAATGATGGTGGCCACCTGGCAGGTGTACGTCTCGCCGTCCACGATCGTGACGATGCTCGAGTCCCACAGCCAGGTCGTGTCAGAGGCCCCGGCCACGTCGGTGATCGGATCTCCACCGCTCATGGGCGTGATCGACACTGCGTAGTTCTCCGCGCCCTCTACAGCCGACCAGGCCATGGAAATGGACGTCGGGTCACCCTCTGCCGCCTCGCAGCTGTTAAGCACCGGAGCCAGCACGGAACCAGCGATCTGGACGATGATCGGATCGCTGGTCGTCCTGGAAGAGCCGTTGATCGCGGTGACCGTCGTGGAGTAAGTCGTGCCCGAGGTCAGGTTCTCAAACAACGCTGAGCTCGTGGTGTTGTCGGCGAACGTCTGGACCTGGTCGTCCTCGACCAGCAGCGCTGTCCCGGCGCTGGCCGGAACGGGGACGACCGGCGACATCCGAACTTCCTGCGAAGTGGCTCCGGCTCCCGGCGTCCACGTGATGTTCGCGCTCGTCCCCTGCACGGCCGCGCCAACGGTCGTCGGAGCCTCCGGGGGAATCTCGAACAGCGGGTCGTCGTTACACGCCCCGACGGTGACCAGCAATGCGGCGAGCAACAAGTGCAGCGACTTC
>JAENXO010000380.1 GCA_016649455.1 Gemmatimonadota bacterium
CGCCTTGGTATAGATGAACATCGGTCGTGACAGCGGGGCGTAGGTCCCGGTCTCGATCGTCTCGCGGCCGGGCAGGACGCAGCCGCTTCCGTTGTCGATCGCGACGGCGCCGAGCTTGTCAGAGCTCTCCTCGTAGTAGGCGAACCCGAAGTACCCCAGCGAACCACGGTCACCCTCGACTCCAACCACCAGCACGTTGTCATCTGCGCTGGCCGTGTAGTCATCCCGGCTCGCGTCTTCCTCGCCGACGATCGCCTCGGTGAAGTAGTCGAACGTTCCCGAGTCCGTATCCGGTCCATACAGCTTGATCTCCTCGTCGGGCCATTCCGGACGGACCTGGTTCCAGCGGGTGATGCTGCTGCCAGGCTGCCAGACACGCTTCAGCTCATCGACCGTCATGCAGGCGGCCCAGTCGTTCGCGGGGTTCCGCACCACGGTGAGCCCGTCCCACGCCACGGGGATCTCGATCGCCTCGATGCCGTTCTCGCGGCACAGTTCGATCTCCGAGCTCTTGATCGGACGGGACGCATCGCTGATGTCCGTCTCGCCGCCGCAGAACTTCTTGAATCCGCCACCCGTGCCCGAGATCCCCACCGTGACCCGGACGCCTGAATTGGCGATCTGGAATTCTTCCGCCATCGCTTCCGAGATCGGAAACACGGTAGACGAGCCGTCGATCGTCACCATTCCGGTGAGTTCGTACGTATCTTCGGACACGTCTCCCCCCCCACCGCACGCGGCGAGTGGAAGCAGAAGAACCATGGCCGCGCCAGTGACGCGTGCCAGCTTCGAATCGATCATTATCTGGTCTCCATCTCGTGAATCAGAAGTGGAACTGCAACTGCGCCTTGAACGAATTCTCGCCCCGAATGCCACTCTCTTCCCAGCTGGCGAAGTCCCAGCTGAGCACGAGGCGGTTCCGCTTGTAGAAGTACACGTTCAGGCCCGGCGTGTATCCCCAACCGCCGTTGTCGGAGATGTCCGTATTCGGGTCCCCGTAAGTCACGCGGAACACCGGTTCGATCCCTTCGAGGCCGAGGAAGTCCGAATTGAACCTCCAGACCCCGATCAGCTGCCAGGTCTGAAAACTCGCGAACTCGTCCCCCGCGGCCAGATCGATCGGCTCGCCGGCGACGTTCTGTAGTGGATTGTCGCCGAACACGTACGACCCTATGACATGCGGGCCGCCGGCGAAATCGCCCAGATGCGCGAACAGTTCGAAGTCGTAATAGTACTCGGTCTGCAGACCTGCCACCTCTGTCTCGTATCCCTCGTCAGTCGCTGCCGCCGCGACACCGAACTTCAGCGGCATGTCTCCAATGTCGAGCCCGAACTGGCCCCGGCCGACGAACTGCTTCTCGCTGTTCGTATCCTGGAACTTGAGGTCCGAATCTCCGGTGAATACGCCCACCCAGTAGGAAAACATCTCGTTGTCGGTGGCGCCGCTCAACTCGAGCCCGATGTCCCGGTCGCTGAGATTGAACAGCACGGTGCCGGCCGTAAGCGAGGGGGAGATGAAGTTCTCGAGGCCTCGGATCAGGACCGCCCGTTCGACGGTCGGGAATTGAGTGGATGAGATCAGCTGGAACTCGTCGAACGGCCGTTTGAAATGCCCGGCCTTGAGCTTCGCCAGATTCGAGAAATTGAATCGCCCCCATGCGTCCTTGAGCCCCAGCTTGTCGATCTTGTTGTAGTCGGGCTCGATCTTGAAGTCGATGTTGTCTCCGATCTCGCCGGATACCGTGAGTCGGACCCGGCGCAGGTACAGGTCGGTCGAGGGTACCTGTTCGACGCATTTCGAGTCGGCCGCGACCGGAAAGTCGTCGCAACTGCTGGTGGCGCCCTGGAGCTGCACCCTGCCTCCGAATTTGAGTTTGACTGCGCCGGTCGAGATTTCCTGGCTGACCGCGGTGGTCGGCAGGATGACGAACAGGGCAATCAAAGCGAACCAGATTCGTCGCATTTTCGTATCGCCTCCATGTCTCACTATCTGGAACCGCACAACCGTGCCGCTCCTCGCCGTGTCAGTGTGGCGCGGATTCGTCAAGCTCGTATGTCTGTGGTGTAACGAGTGGGTAACGGCAGGGCCGGTGGAGGTGCTGCTATTCAGGGTCCTGGAACGGGGCTCCGGACGCTGGATCAGGAATCGTGAACCACGCCGTGGTGCCGATTCCCAGCCCACTCTCGATCCCCGCCTGGCCGCCATGCGCGGCCACCAGGTGCTTGACTATCGACAGACCGAGGCCCGTGCCCCCGGCCTGTCTCGAGCGTGCCGTATCGACCCGGTAGAACCGCTCGAACACTCGATCCAGCTGTGCGGTGGGAATACCGGGGCCGTCATCGGAGACTTCGATCCGGGTGTGATCCCCCGTCTGCTCGGCTCGCAGGCGGACGGAGCCGCCATCGGGGGTGTAGCGAATCGCATTGTCGAGGAGATTACACAGGACCTGGACCAGGGCGTCACGATCGACCCGAAGCTGGAGTGCGGTCGGGAAGTCGCGCTCGAGTTCGATATTCCGGTTTTCCGGACGCGGCTGCAGGGAATTCCAGGCCGAATCGACCAGGCCGGCCAGGGGAAGGTCCTCGGGCTCGGGAGTCCAGACACCGGACTCGATGCGGGACAGGTCGAGGAGATCGTCGATCAGAACCTGCATCCGCTCGACGTTGGCCAGGATCCGGCCGGCAAACTCGGCGGACTGCTCGACCGTCAGTTCCCCGTCCGCCAGCGGCTCCGCGAATCCACGCATGTTCGTGAGCGGAGTCTTGAGCTCGTGCGACACATTCGCCACGAAGTCACGGCGGACCCCCTCCAGCTGGCGAGTGCGTGTCAGATCCTGGATGACCACGAGAGCGCCTTCGTCGAGCGGGAGCGCCGACAGGAGAATCGTGCGCGGTCCCAGTTCCGATTCGTGTCTCGACACCGATCCGGCGAGTGCCGATTCGATCGCCTCCCGATTGCGGGGATCACGAAACAGGGTCGCCAATCGGCTGCCTTCGATTTTATGGCGGCCGACCCAGGTTTCGAACGCCGGGTTCACCCTCCGGATGTGGCCCTCCGGGTCCACGACGGCGAGCCCGGTATCCAACCGGTCGAGCACGGTCTCCAGGTCGGATCGCTCTGTTTCGAGGGATGTGAGCCGTTCCTCGAGCTGGCCGGCCATTTCATCGATCGCGTGCCCGAGCACAGACAGCGCG
>JAENXO010000454.1 GCA_016649455.1 Gemmatimonadota bacterium
CTGGTCGTGCCCGTCGAGCGCCGAGGTGAGACCAAAGATGCCGCCCGGGCCGAGCAGCGCGACGATCACTTCCCGGCCTTCCTCGTTGTTGAGGATGATCTTCACCCGACCGCTGATCACCAGGTATACGGGCCCGGCGGGGTCGCCCCAGTACGACAGGAGGTTGTTCCTCGGGTATTCGTGGAACAGGGCCAGGGAAGCGAGCTCTTCGAGCTCCTCCGGTCCCACTCCCTCGAACAGCGGGAACGCCGCCATGCTCTCCGCCAGATCGGCCGGTCGCCGCGTACGCCTCATAGCCATAGGTCAACTCGAACAGTCTGGCGCCAGGCGCGCGCAATTGCGTGCGCCAGCGTGGCCCGGCGCGTCTCGATCTTGGCGATCCCGCTCATGCCCGGAGCGGGCTGCCACTCGACGGAAGGGATGTGGACGATCACTTCGACCATGCCATCCTCGGCGGCCGGCGCCACCGAAGCCACGATCGAACGAAACTCCAGGTCGGGTCGGGTCAGCAGTCGCAGTCCGGCCGGCTGGCCGACCTCCAGCTCGCCGGCCTGCTTCAGCGGCACGCGGATCCGCGCCATGCGGCCATGCAGCGACGCGATTTCCGCCAGCTCGTCTCCTTCCGCCAGGCGCTCACCGATCCGTTCGTGCAGACGGTAGCCGAGCAGCGTGCCGTCGCCCGGCGCCCGCAGCACGAGCCGGTCACGCCGGACGCGAAGGACCTCCAGCTCCTCGTTGACCTTCACCAGCGTCGCCGCGGCGTCCGCCGCCTCCGACAGGTCGCGCCGGGCCTCTGCGCGGGCCCGGCGGAGGCCCAGCCGGCGCGCTTCGGCCTGGCGGTCCAGGTACTCGGATTCCAGCTGCGGATTCCACAGCACGGCCAGCGGGGTCCCGGCGACCACCGTGTCCCCTTCGACGGCGAACAGCTGGTCCAGGATCCCGTCCACCTGGGCCCGGATCGGCGCGGGGGGCGCCGCCTCGACGGTGAACTCTCCGCGCGCCCGGTAGGTCCAGGGCAGGAGGAACGGCAGCGCGACGATCACCACGACAGCGATCGCCAGGATCCCTGCCGAGGGCCCGCTGAGAAAGCCCGCCTTCCAGCGGGTTCGTGCGGCGAGCGCCAGCGCCCGGGACCGCCCCGCGTGCTTTCGCACCAGCTTCGCGGCCATGAACGCCACGAGCACCCAGATCCAGGGTCCGATGAAGCGCCCGAAGATGAAGATCAGCCACAGCAGCCCGACGACTGCGACGAATACGCTGTACAGGAAGGCCAGGCTGCCGTAGGCGAGGAAGATGCGCTTCTCGCGCGGGGTCAGATTCGGCTCCTTCGCATCCACGCCCAGCAGGCGCCGCTTGATCAGCCAGCCCCAGTACTCGAACGAGCCGCCGCGAAGTCGGGGAATCTCCAGCCAGTCGGCGAGCGCGTAGTAGCCGTCGAGCGGGATCAGCGGATTCAGGTTCGAGAAGATCGACGACAGCCCGCCGATGAGGAAAGTGAGGAAGGCCACCCAGTTGATGAACGTGCCCGGCTCGGTCACGGCCCACACGACGCCCGCCACCGTCGCCGTCATCAGCTCGATCCACGGGCCGGCGAAGGTCGTCCACAGCCGGTGCGAGCGCTTCTCGAAGGTCCAGGCGTCGTCGGTCACACAGTAGAAGGCGGGCGAGAAGTAAAGGAGCATGGCGCCCCACTCGTGGATCTCGCCACCCAGCGCCTTGGTGGTGAGACCGTGACCGAGCTCGTGGATCACCGTGATGATCGCGGTGATCGCGATCAGCAGCACGATGTCCCACGGGCCGATGCCGTTGAGCGTGTACACGGCGATCGTGCCCTGCGCGAACTCCGGCCACTTGGCGAACGTGATGATCAGATAGGTGGCGAAGAACAGCATCGACACGGCCACGAATCCCGGCGTCCACATCCAGTGCAGGGCCTGCTGCATGCGGCCGAAGCTGCGGTCGGGATCTCCGAAGGCGAACTGGAGCTTGAGGATCGAGCCCTGGGTGCGCTGCTTGCTCCGGACCTTCCGTTTCTTGCGGATCCGCTCCTGCATCATCAGGTGCTGCTCGGTGGGGGATCGCTCGACGATTCCCATCCGCTTCAGCTTCTGCGCGAAGTCCGCGACCACGCCGGCCGTGGGACGCGCCCCCAGCGTGTGCTGGGCCGCGTCCGCGATCTCCTCGGGCGTCCGCTTCCCGTCCATCAAGCGCATCAGCGTGACCACCACTTCGTCCAGCTGGTAGTACTTCCGTTCGGTCGGTTCGCGCACCACGTAGTGGACCTCGCCCCGCACCTCGCGCCGGACGATCTTCACCTCCGGGTGGAGCTTCGGTCGGGTCTCGAGCGCGGTTGTCACTGGCCGTCGCTCTCCGGGGATTCGGTCGAGGACGAGGCGTCGGGCCCGGTGTCAGGCCCGGTGTCGGGCCCGGTGGCTTCCTCGGGAGCCGCCAGCTCGGCGGTCGCCGACGCGCCCGGCCGGAAGTCTCCCACCCTGGTCAGCTCGACGATCACCTCGCGCGTGCCGCTGCCGGGATCCGTGGTCGGGCTGAGGAGGATCACCTCCGCGATCCCCTCCGATCCGTCCGCCGCGACGAGCCGCAC
>JAENXO010000350.1 GCA_016649455.1 Gemmatimonadota bacterium
GAGCCCGACCTGCAGGCCGTCTCGCCGAATGACGGAGAACCCGGCTCACCCCGGCCCGGCCCACCGGCCATGAGGAACGGGACCGGGTGCCACGAATGGGCGCGCATCACGGCTGGTGTTGAATGGTCGCCCGTCACCAGGACTACGTCGGGCCCGGCCTCCAGGATCCCTGGCAGAGCCGAATCAACCTGCTCGATCGTCGCGACCTTCCGGTCGAAGTCGCCGTCCTCTCCCGCCTTGTCCGTGCCCTTCACGTGCAGGAAGAAGAAATCGTACTCGTCCCGCGCGGCCTCGAGGGCCGGAGCGAGAGAATCGGGCGAGTCCGGCACCTCCACGGCGTCCATCCCGACCAGTCGCGCGACGCCCCGGTACATCGGATAGGCTGCTATGGCGAGAGAACGCCAGCCGTATACCTCGGGGAACTGAGGCCAGTCCGGCAGCTGAGCGAACCCGCGCAACAGACCCATATTGGCGCGGTCGCGCCCCGCCAGGACTTCGGGAATTCTCTCCAGCCATGCCCGTACCAGTCGGGCGGCGGGTTCTGAGGCCGATGTTCTCGCCTCGACTCCCAGCGGTTCGAGTCCGGTGCGACCGGGATCGGTATCACCGATTTCGGCGGTCGACGGCTCGTCGGGCCGGGCCACGATCAGGAACCGGTGCTCCTTCACCGGTCGGACGATCACCTCACCCCCGGGGACCTCGATTCCATCCATCGCCTCGATCACCGGAATCGCGTCTTCCGTGGATATCCGACCCGCCCGGCGATCGATTACGCGGCCCGCGGAATCGACCGTGCACAGATTGCCCCTGACGGCCACATCCCCCGGCCGCAGGTCGAATCCGATGCCGAGCGCTTCGAGAACGCCGCGCCCGATTCGGTAGACCAGCGGGTCGTAGCCGAACAGGGCGAGATGTCCAGGTCCACTGCCCGGCGTCACACCGACCGCCACCGGCACCTGGAGGCCCAGGTCTCCACGTGCTGCCAGGGCATCGAGGTTGGGGGTCCGCGCCGCCTCGAGCTCCGTCGGGCCGCCTGTCTCGCGCGGCAGTCCGCCCAACCCGTCGAGCACGAGCAGAAGAGCCTTCGAGTCGGCGGGCAGCGCCAACTGCTGAACATCCTGGAGATCCAACCGGCACCTCCATCAGAACGCCCCGTCGCGGGCGGAAAATCGTCAAATGCGGCCCTGTGGGACCGCGGCTGAGGCACGCGAACATACTGACGGACCAGCCCGCACGCGAGCACGCGCCCGGGTCTGCGCCGGGGCCCGGATTCGAGCGTGAGAGCGATGGTCGCGGTCGGTTTTCACCGCCCCTCGAGAGCCACATTGTCTCGCGTATGGCAGGTTCTTCCGAAACGGGACAGGGCGTCCCGGAAGGCCGGGTGCGCAAAGTGGCAGCAAGGCCTCGGTCCTCGTATCTTCCCGGCCGGATTTTGCACAGGGTGGTAACGGGCTCGCAACAGGCCAGCCTGCAGTCGTCGACGATCCGAGGAGGCCATCAGATGCAAGACAGGCTTTGGCGCGCACCGGTGCTCACGACGCTGTTCGTCGCCCCGTTGATCATCGGCGCCTGCTCGAGTGGAGCTCAGTCCTCCGGTATCGCACGCGGACCTTCGGATCGGGCCATCGAAGCGAGAATCGCCGCGCCGCCCGATTCGGTCATCCAGACCGCATGGGAGACGCTGCGAGCCGACGGTATCACCCCACGCTCTTTCCAGCGCACGACGGGTGACACCGCGAACGTGGCGTCGATGGAGAGCGAGTGGATCTACGTGCCGAATGTCTACCCGGCAGCGCCCCTTGGGTCGCTGCCGGAGTCGGAAAAGTACATTAAGATGTTGTTCTGGGCCCAGCCGTTCCGAGGCGGCACGGTCCTGTACATAGAGCCTATCTACGATCCGACCGACCTGCCGACGGAGCCGACCAACTGGGCGAGAACCCGCACACTGCCTCCGGTGCATCCGGCATGGCAGTATGTCCAGTACATGGCTGAGCAACTGGCACGTCGGATGGAACCGTAGTCGGGGCGCAGGAGGCGGCCATAACCCCCACGTCCAACACAGTCCCCGCCGTCGAGCTGGTCGGTTTCTCGAAGCGGTTCGGGTGGAATCGTGTTCTGCGCGGTATCGACCTGCGCGTGGATCGCGGAACCACCCTCGCACTCGTGGGCCCGAACGGCGCCGGAAAGACGACCCTGCTGAAGTGCCTTGCTACCCTGCTGCAACCGTCGGACGGCGAGGGAACGGTCTGCGGATTCGACCTCCGCAAGCAAGGGGACGCGATCCGTGAGCGGGTCGGTCTCGTCACCGTGCGCGGTTACGTGTACGACGATCTCACGGCCGAGGAGAACCTCCGTTTTTCGGCTCGCATGTCAGGACTGAAACTCGGGCCCGACGAGTACCGGGCGGCACTCGCGCGGGTCGGCCTCGAACGGGTGGCGGATCAGCGGGTGCGGACGTTCTCGACCGGCATGAGGAAGCGGGTCGTCCTGGCACAGCTCCGGATTCGACCCCTCGAGCTGGCACTTCTGGACGAGCCCTATTCGGGGCTCGACACGCAGGGAATGGCACTCGTGGATGAATTCGTCAGGGAATTCCGCGCGGAAGGAACGACGGTGATCATCGCGTCGCACCAGGCTGGAGAAGCAACGCGCGCAGCGGAGCAGACGCTGATTCTGAAGGATGGGAAGCTGTCCCCGATGGACCACGACGAAGCCGCGCGGTCTCATCTGGCGTTCCACAGCCTCGGCGCGAGCGAGGTCTGAGTGGATCTTCTCCGTCGGGCCTGGACGATCGTCTGGAAGGACCTGCTCATCGAGGCGCGGACCAAGCAGGCGTTCAACGCGATGGTGTTCTTCGCGGCCCTCGTGCTGTTCATCTTCAGTTTTGCGCTCGGGCCCGACACTGAGTTGCTCCAGCAGGTCTCGGGAGGTCTCCTGTGGGTAGGAATCGCGTTCACGGGCATTCTGTCCCTGAACCGGACGTACCAGAGCGAGGAGACCAGCGGCGGTATCGAGGGTCTGCGAGTCTATCCCGGCGACCCCAGGGCGATCTACCTGGGCAAGCTGTTCGGGAACATCATCATTCTGCTGGCGGTCGAGATGGTCCTGTTTCCCGCCGCGGCAGTTCTGTTTCAGATTCAGCTCCTGCCGCACGCTCTCGAACTCGCGGGAGTGGCGATTCTCGGCACGATTGGTTTCTCGATCGTAGGCACGTTCTACGCTGCGCTCACCGTCAATCTCAGGGCGCGCGAAGTGATGCTCCCGCTCCTGCTGTTTCCCGCCCTCATTCCGATGCTGCTCGGGGCGGTAAACGCTACGACGCTGATCGTCGTCGGAGATCCAATGCTGGATTCCGGGATCTGGATCCGGCTGCTCGTGGCGTTCGATGTGATCTTCTTCGTAATCAGTCTCTGGATATTTCCGATCGCGTTGGAGGAATGATCGTGACTAGTAAATCGGGC
>JAENXO010000607.1 GCA_016649455.1 Gemmatimonadota bacterium
GGACCTGTTGTGGGAGGCTCCGGTCGAGCGCGAGGAAGTGCTCGACGAGCGGACTGCCTGGATCCTGGTGTCGATGATGCGTGATGTCGTGGACCACGGTTCCGGAATCCGGGTCCGGGCGCTCGGGGTCCCCCATTCGGTACCGGTGGCGGGCAAGACCGGCACGACCAACGAGGTCACCAACGCGTGGTTCATCGGATTCACACCCGACCTGGTCACCACGTCCTGGGTCGGGTTCGACCTCCCCGCCCCGATCCGTCGCGATGCCCAGGGGGGCCGTGACGCGGCCCCGATCAACGCGCGCGTGCTCAAGCGGTATTACGAGATGTATCCCACGCCGGCTCCGTGGCCGCAGCCCGAGGGGATCATCTCCCGGCGGGTGGACCGGACCACGGGACAGCTGGCCGGTGAATGGTGCCCTGCAGAGAACGTGTACACGGAATTCTATATCCTGGGCACCGAGCCGCGGGAGAGTTGCGACGCGCACGGCCCCTGGGAAACCGTCGATCCGTTGCACGGCGAGGCCGCCGACACGCTCGTGGCCCCGGTCTCGGAGAACTTCGACTTCTGACCACCGGGCGGGTGGCGTTTCAGCGCCCCGCTACCCGCTTCCAGACCAGCGGACCCGTCGGGGCAGGTGGTGAGTCCGAGAGCGCCACGGCCGATTCGAGCCGGTCGAGAGCCCTCCCGGCCGCTTCTTCCGATCGGGCGTGAATCCTGACCAGCGACTGGCGTTCCGAGACGCGCTCACCGACCCGGACCAGCACCTCGAACCCGACCGCCGGATCGACGGCATCGCCGGCCCGGCGCCGGCCGGCACCGAGTTCCACGGCAGCGAAGCCGACCTCCCGTGCGTCAATGCGTGACACGAATCCGCTGCCGGCAGCCGGGAACTCGGAGATGAATGGCGCCCGGGTCAGCAATGCAGGATCGTCAACCACGGCTGGATCGCCTCCCTGCCGCTCGGTGAGCAACCGGAAACGATCCAGCGCCGCGCCGGAATCGAGCAGGTCCGCGAGCCGGGACGCGGCTTCGGATGCGGGGGCCGCTCCCGCCCCGACGACGGCTTCCGCTGACAGGGCAAGCGTCAACTCGCGCAGATCCTCAGGGCCCTCACCGCGGAGGCAGGAGATCGCCTCTGCGACTTCGAGCGTGTTCCCGACCGCCGAGCCGAGCGGCTCGTCCATGGCCGTCAGGAGCGCAGTGGCCGGCAGGCCGAAGTGCTCCGACAGCGCGACCATGATCTCCGCGAGTCGCACTGCCTCATAACGGTCAGGGAGAAACGCGCCGCGCCCGAATTTCACGTCGAGCACAAGCGCCGAGATCCCTTCCGCGACCTTCTTGGACACGATGCTGGCGGCGATCAGGGGCATGGCGGGGACGGTAGCCGTTACGTCCCGGAGGGAGTACAGAAGTCCCTCGAGTGGAGCGATCTCCGGTGTCTGGCCGATCATCGCGCACCCGACGTCGCCGAGCACCGCCCTGAACTCTTCCAGCGACAGATCGGTGCGAAACCCGGGAATCGACTCGAGCTTGTCGAGCGTGCCACCCGTATGTCCGAGACCTCGACCGGACATCATCGGGACGCGCAGACCATACTCGGCAAGTAGCGGCGCCAGAATCAGCGACACCTTGTCGCCCACGCCCCCGGTGGAGTGCTTGTCCACCGCCGGCGGCCCCCCGTCGCGGAAGTCGAGACAGGCCCCGGACTCGATGATCGTCCGGGTGAACGCCTCCAGCTCTTCGGGCGACAGACCC
>JAENXO010000199.1 GCA_016649455.1 Gemmatimonadota bacterium
CCAGGTGACGAGGCCCAGATCGCCGGCGGGAATTGCGGTATCGATCAGCGAGCGCATGAGTAGCGGTGGGATCAGCCCCAGCAGTGAGTCGATCACGACCGTACCGAGGACGAGAATCAGCAATCCCCGGTACGGTTTCGCGTAGGCAATCACCCGACGAAGCAGGGCCCGATCGATCTCGGGCGGAGCCTGCTCCTCGTCGTAGGTCACATAGGACCACCAGCTCGCCGCACCTCGTACCATGGATGGAAGCTAACGGGCACGCCTGACGGGTGGCAGGTCTGGAGGCGGGTTTCCACAGGAGGTGGCCTCGGCTGGCTCGAGGCCACTGGCTCCGCTCCGCCTCAGAACCTGATCCGGGCGACCAGGCCCGCGGTTCCTCCGTTCGCCGGACTCACGACCGGTACGACCGAAAGCTGAGCCGAAGTCCTCCGCTTCTCGTCGTTCGCCTTTCGTACGTGGCTTTTGACCTTTGCCATGTCGTAGATCGCCGAGCCGAGAATTACACCGGTCGCCGCGAGAGCGATAAGGCCGGCTCCAGCCATGGCCCCTTCGTCGTCGTCGTCAAACAGGTCGCAGTTGTCACCCCCGCATATGGCGCCGATCGCGATGACGGCTACCAGCGCAGTCCCGAATCGGATTCCGACACCCTTCCAACCCCGGCCGGAAGCGCCGCCGTACCAGTACCCGACTGCGGGTCCGAAATAGAGGCCGGATCCCGCGATGGCGGCACCGGCCGTATAGAGGGAACCTTCAGCACCGGACGTCGCCATCATGACCGCCCCGGCGGCGACCGGGAGCAGAGTCGAACCCAGCGACAGCCACAGTGCCGTGTCCTCTGACTTGAGGTTCGGCGTCGGTACTTCCTGGGGAGGAGTGCTGAAGCGCGGGGCCGGCGTGTGGAGCCCGGATCGGATCACCAGTCGTGATTCCGCAGCCGGAGCCTGCCCATATGCTGACGGTGCGATTGTGGCCGCGACAGCGACCAGACAGGTCAGGCGAGAGGTCTCGCGAATAGTCCGGTAGGCCATGATTCCTCCTCGCTACCAGGATCGGACAGTGACGTTGTGTCCTCTGTCTACCGGGAGTGTCAGAGGCTCGAATCAAGCAATCGTCAGGTGAAATACCCGGGATTTCACCCGTGGTAGGGGGTCGACCCGGCCCCCGCGGCGAAACTGCCCGGGGCAAAGCAGCGTAGGTCTGGAGGTAGCCAGGCTGGAAAGGGGCGGGCCGAATGACTGGCACGGCCCCAGCGACTATCCCGTCAGGAGGACCGAGTGGACGAACTGATTCCGATCGTGGCGATCTTCTTCGTTATCGGCGTGCCCGTGATGTCGATCGCCGGACACTTCGTGCTGCGCCCGCTCGTGCGGGACATCATTCAGGCGATCAGCGGACGTTCTCTACAGGAGAAGACGGATACCGATGAGCGGCTGGCCCGGATCGAAGAGGCCCTGCTGCACCAGGGACAGCAGGTGGACAGGCTGATCGATGCCGAAGCGTTCCGGCTCCGGCTCGAGGGTCACTCGGAGATGCCGGCAGGTGACCCCCTGAGCCAGCCGTGAGGGTCAGTCCCGGGCAGAGTCGATCAGCGCGGTGAGGAAGGCCCCCATCACCGGAGTGTGGGACCCGAACACGTTCCACGAGTTCGCGACGGCCACGATCCTCTGCTCCGGCAGCACCAGCAGGTACTGACCGCCGTAACCCAGCCCCGCCCACACTTCGATCTCGTCCCGATCGAGCCGCCACCACTGGTAGCCGTACCCGCCGTTCCAGTTGGGATTCTCGGGCGCGACGTCCTCTACGTGGCGAGCGACCGACGCCTCCACCCACCCCTCGGGGAGGATCCGCGTTCCGTTCCACACGCCGCGATTGAGGTACAGCTGCCCGAATCGCGCCAGGTCTTCGGCTTCCAGGTAGAGCCCACCCTCTGTGTCCGGGAGTCCGGCCGGCTCACGCTTCCAGTGATAGGCTTCGATTCCCAGCGGCCCGAACAGCTGCTCCTCTGCGTAGACCTCGGCCGTCCGACCCGTCGCGGCCCTCAGAATCGCCGACATCAGGTGGCTGCCGCCGCTGTTGTAGACCCAGCGCTCGCCCGGCGCGGCATCCATCGGCTGCGCCAGGGTGAACTCGACCCAGTCATCGCTGAACTCGAGCTGGATCGTCGTGTTCTCAGGCCCGATCGGACGATCCTGTTCGTGCCATTCGATGCCGAGTCGCATCGTCAGCAGATCCTCCAGGCGGGCCGCCCGCAGCCCTTCATCGACGCCAGACAGATCGTAATCGGCCAGCAAACTCAGGAGCGGGGTGTCCACGCCGTCAATCTCCCCGCGCCCGATGGCGATCCCGATAAGTGACGAGGTGACGGACTTGGTAACCGACTGCAGCGAGTGCACGTCCTGGCCCATGTAGAACGGGTGCCAGTCCGGGTGCTGGTAGTTGAACTGGTGCGGCCGCATGTCGAAGCTCGCACTGATCTCGCGATAGTCGCGCGGGTAGCGCTGGCTCATCACGAGTTTCCCGTTCCGCACCACTACGAGGCGGTCCACGTTGTCGAACTCCCCGGCCTGCACGGCGCTGTCGAGCGCCAGGAGCGGTGCGGGATCGAGACCCTCGGCCTCGGGACTGGAGCGCTCCCACTCCTGGGCGACGGCTGCGGAATCGACTCCCGAAGCGGCAATACCGACAAGGACGAAGACAAAGGCGAACAACCTGGTGGCGCGTCGCACGAGACTGTCTCCCGGTTCGAGGTGTTGATCGACCATACTAGCGATCGACTGTTTCCCGCGCGCTTCCCGCGCGCTTCCGGCATGGCTATGCTCCAACAGCGCCTGCGCCCGAACCGGGTCCGGGTTCCGCCATCGGTGCCATTTCACGTGGAGCGGATCATGTGCAACGAGCACTCCCCGTCCGCCGGCCGGAACGGTCTGTCCCGCCGGACCTTCGTCGAACGCGCCGCGCTCGGCGCCGTTGCTGCTTCGGCTCTCCCCCTGTTACCGGGATCGGCCGCGGCCTCTCCGGCGGAGGCAACTTCTGCTGCCGGCCGCAGACCGGGCAGGATCGACGGCCGGAACAGCCACTACCCGTCGAATCGGGTGCCCCTGGTTCCGAGCTCCTACGTACCGCTGCCGCTCGGCTCGGTACGTCCGGCCGGCTGGCTGCGGCCCCAGCTTCTCGGCTGGGCCGACGGGCTGACCGGCAGGCTCGACGAAGTGTGGCCGGACGTGGGCCCGAACAACGGCTGGCTGGGTGGGGACGGAGACGTGTGGGAACGAGGGCCGTACTGGCTGGACGGCCTCCTCCCCCTCGCACACCAGTTGCAGGACCCGCGGTTGCTCGAGAAGGCGAATCGCTGGATCGAAGCCACACTCGCCTCCGCCAGGCCGGATGGATACTTCGGTCCGAGCGGGGAAGTGGCGCAGCGGAAGACGCGGCGGGCGGTGGCCGGCGAAGACTGGTGGCCGAAGATGGTGATGCTGAAGGTCCTGCAGAACCACTGCGAGGCGACCGGTGACGAGCGGGTGCTGGACCTGATGACAAATTACTTTCGCTATCAGCTGCAAAAACTTCCATCCATGCCACTTGGAGAGTACACGTGGTGGGGAAAGCAGCGTGGTGGCGAGAACCTCTCAAGCGCGCACTGGCTGTACAACCGGACGGGCGATGCCTTCCTCCTCGACCTCGGACAGCTTCTCAACCAGCAGACGGAGCGCTGGGCGGGCCGCGAGACTAACGATCCCGGCCGCTGGCACGTCGTGAACACGGCGATGGGAGTGAAACAGCCCGGCGTGTGGTACGCCCAGTCGGGGAACCCGGCTGACCTGGAGGCGGTGGATAACCTGATCCAGTGGCTCACGGTCATGCACGGCCAGCCCCAGGGGATCTGGTCGGGCGATGAAGAACTCCACGGCACAGATCCGCGGCAGGGGGTCGAGACCTGCGCGATCGTCGAGTACATGTTCAGCCTCGAGCAGCTGCTGCCGATCGCGGGAGATCTGCGTCACGCCGAGATCCTCGAGCGGGTGGCCTACAGCGCTCTGCCCGCGGCGCTCAGTCCCGCGTTCGGCGGGCGCCACTACTTCCAGCGGCCGAACCAGGTCGCATGCACTCTGGGCCCGCGCAGCTTCACGGTCCGGCACCAGGATGACACCCTGATCGGTCTGGAGACCGGCTACGGCTGCTGCACTGCGAACCTGCACCAGGGTTGGCCGAAATTTGTCCAGCACCTGTGGTACGCGACGCCCGACGATGGGCTGGCGGCTCTCGTGTACGGACCGTGCGAAGTCACGGCGAAGGTCGGAGACGGCACCGAGGTGCGGCTGGTCGAGGAGACGGACTATCCGTTCGATGAGACGATCCGGATCACGGTCCGGGGTGCGAGCGGGACTCGATTTCCGCTCTACCTGCACGTGCCATCCTGGGCGGCGGGCGCGTCGATCTCGGTGGCCGGCCAGCGCCAGGCGCCCCCCGAGGTCGGCACGGTCACACGAATCGAGCGGAGCTGGACCGACGGCGATGTGGTCGAACTCCGGCTTCCGATGGCCGTCCGAGCCACTCGTTGGCACGAGAACTCGGCTACGCTCTCGCTTGGCCCGCTGCTGCTCGCTCTGGGAAGGGTGGAGAACTGGTCGACGGTATCCGACCGAAAAGTCGGCCCGTTCGAGGCGTATGAAATCCGCACCGACGAGCCTTGGAATTACGGAGTCCGCCAGGCAGATCTCGAGGAACCGGCCGGCGCGTTCGAGGTCATTCGTCGGCCGGTTCCGGAGCAGCCGTGGGCCATGCCCGGCGCCCCGGGAGCTCCATCCGCTGGTCCCCCGATCGAGGTGCGCTGTGTGGGGCGTCGGGTGCCGGAGTGGATGCCCTACGGTCCGGACTCCGGACCGGTCCCCTGGAGCCCGATCCGAAACGAGCAGGCCGACGAGAAACTCGTGCTCGTCCCGTTCGGCTCGACCAAGATCCGGATCGCGGAGTTCCCGGTAACGATCTGAATCGGTCGGGAGCTGACGCCCGGGCACCGAATGGCCGACGCGGGGCTGAACGGGGAGGCGTTACTCCAGCGGAACGCGGGCGGTGACGATCTCTCCCGGCCTGACGATGAGGTTCTTCTCCGCCAACTCGGAGCTCCGGGTTCCTGAATCCCAGAAGCCGACGCGTACCGGAGATGCCTCGGGCCGCCCCGGCACGGAGAGCCGTACCTTGTCGGTATGTGCCGACGGATTGAATAGTCGGAGCTCGAGCGAGTCAGAGACTCGGCGCAGGAGCGTTACGACTGACCGTTCGGCCTCCACGACGACCGGCGGAGCTAGCGGCGGAATGCCGGACCGCACCCGATAGGCCAGCAGCGGGTGCGCCGACTCGAGACCGAGTCGCTCGGCCGACGTCACATCGAACCCCAGGTGCGGACGGAGAACGTACCGAATCGCGTGCGGCCCTTCCTGCTCCGCCCGGTAGTTGGTCTCCCAGTAGTTGTTCATCAGATACGAGTAGAGAACGGGATTCGGGTCAACGCGCTCCCGCCAC
>JAENXO010000323.1 GCA_016649455.1 Gemmatimonadota bacterium
AGAGCACGACCTCCAGCCGCTGGAATTCTGGTTGCAGCAGATCCATCCGGACGATCGGGAGCGGATCCTGGAGCGGCGCCGGGAGCTTCACGAAGGGGAAATGGAAAGCCTCTCGATCGAGTATTGCTACATACATCCTTCGCGTGGGGAGACGTGGATTCATCACGTGGCCGGCGTCAGCAGGCGTGACGGCGAAGGACGCGCGACCACCACGTACGGTGTCTTTCGTGACGTCACCGAGCGCCGGCGCGCCGAGGAGGAACTGCGGCGTTCGTACGCAGAAGTCGAGCAATTGAAGGACCGGCTCCAGGCGGAGAGCGATTACCTGAAGGCCGAGATCCGGGTGGTCCACCCGCATGCTGAGATCGTCGGGCAAAGCGCCGCTATCCGGGAAGTCCTGTACCTGGTCGAACAGGTCGCGCCCACCGACTCCTCGGTGCTCCTGTGTGGCGAGACCGGCACGGGAAAGGAGCTGGTTGCCCAGGCCATCCACCGGCTCAGCGCCCGCCAGGACCACGTGATGGTCCGGGTCAACTGTGCGGCGCTGCCAGCGGGTCTCGTGGAGAGCGAACTGTTCGGCCGCGAGAAGGGCGCCTATACCGGGGCCCTGACGCGCCAGGTCGGGCGGTTCGAGATCGCGGACGGTTCGACGATCTTCCTCGACGAGATCGGCGAGCTGTCGCCAGAGGTACAGGCCAAGCTCTTGCGCGTGCTGGAGAGAGGGGAACTCGAGCGACTGGGCAGTCCCAGGACCATCAGGGTCGACGTGCGGCTGATCGCGGCCACGAATCGCGACCTGGCGGAAGAGATCCGCCAGGGGCGCTTCCGGGAGGACTTATACTACCGACTCAACGTCTTCCCGATCCGGGTGCCGCCGTTGCGCGAGCGGCCGGAGGATATCCCGATCCTGATCTGGGCGCTGCTCGAGGAATTCTGTTCCCGCATGGGGAAGAGGATCACCCAGCTTCCGCGCGCGACGATGGAGGCCCTTCAGAGTCAATCCTGGCCGGGCAACGTCCGCGAACTGCGGAACGTGATCGAGCGAGCGGTCATCGTCACGCCCGACGAGACACTGAGGATGCCCGTGTTCGACGGGGGCAGGGCTGCGGCGGAGCCGAAGACACTGGCAGACGCGGAGCGCGAGCACATTCTCCGGACGCTCGAGCGGACGGACTGGCAGATCAAGGGCCTGACTGGCGCTGCCGCCGAACTGGGGCTCAACCCCTCGACGCTCTACAGCCGCATGAGGAAACTGGGCATCCGGACTCGTCGACAGGAGGCGGACGGCGCGGCGACCGAGCGCCCGGACACGCAGCGCAGATCCTGAAAAGGACGATATATCAACCCGAAGGTGCGATTTCAGCCTCTCTCCGAACTTCCCTCCCGCCGAGCGACACCCCTGTATTTCGAACAACTCGTTGCGAAACAGTGACTTACGATCGTTCTCCCGTCGGCGGTCCACCATGGTACGGATCAAGCACTGAAGACCGGCATGAACATCATCGGAGCCCGCGCGCTCCTGACGGAGACGAGTCCTGGCGCTTTCGGCTGTATCCGAAGCTCCAGCGGGACACGCCGATCGGGAGCGTCACCTTCACTCCCTAAGCTGCGGTCGAGTTCTTCTACGATTAGCGCTACGACGAGTGGAACCGGACCCGGTATCAGGTCGGGGTCTCTGTCCCCGCGGCAGACTGGATCGTTCCGGAGGTCTACCAGGGCCGCCAGTAGGACCGCGAGCCGGTGAAGAAGTACGTCAACATCCTCGGCCTGAAGGTCACGCTGAACTTCTGACGAAAGGGACGACATATCGACCCGAGGGTGTGATCTCGCCCTTTCTCCATACATCCTCCCCTCCGATCAATACCTCGTACATGCAGCAACTTACTGTCAGTCCGCGACTTAAGTCCGTTCGCCGGTCGGCGCTCCGCCGTGGTACGGATCGAGCACCAGAGGACGAGCATGATTGTCGTCGGAACGCTCAAGATCGTGCCGCTTGCGGATCGACGCGGCGATGTGATGGAAATCCTGCGGTCCGTCCAAGGGCCCGTGCTGGCCGAGCCGGGCTGTACCGCGTGCCACATCTACGAAGAGCCGGGGCCAGATCAGGCCGTCGTGCTCGTCGAGCGGTGGGAATCCGAGGCGGCGCTCGAAGAGCATATCCGCTCGGAGGCGTACCGGCGCATTCTCGGCGCCATCGAGTTATCGGCTTCACCACCGGAGGTCAGCTTCGACCACGTGTCGGTCAGCGAGGGGATGGAGAGAATCGAGCAGTCGCGTGGCATGGGAAGCGCCTTCGCCGATAAGAGCGAATCCTGAAGGAATTCCACAAGGCCGCGATCAACGCCGGGCGAGCGCAGAGTAGTCCGTAGAGGAATCGAGGCAGGACGGTCAGGTCACCACACTAACGGGAGAAGAAGACACTATGAACGAGCGAGAAGAGCATCCGGCCACCACGCCCGACTCATCAGGGTTCACCCGGCGTGAATTCGCGAAGACCGGTATTGCCGTGGCAGGTGGAATGGCGGTCCTGGGTGCGGCCGACGGGTTGGCAGCCCAGGAGAGAGTAGCCAGCACCGCACCGCTGAATTGGAAAGAAGTGTGGTACACGAACTGCCCCATGGTTTCCGCCAACAATGTAGACCAGGAGCTGGGCTGGTGCCGAGAGGAGTTCAAGAAGATCGGCGTAGAATATGACTATTTTCGCCACTCACCTGAGAACAACTGGTACCCGCACTACGTCCACAACCTCGACAACCTCATCCGGTTCGGCGGACTGTATCCCCCGATCCACGTCAACGCGGACATTCGCCGCACCCGGCTGCTGGGGGCGACATGGGTCGTCGAAGGCGGTTGCATGGCCGTGCGCGCGCGGGACCCGATCTTCCGGATGAAGGATCTGAAGGGGAAGAAGATCGGCATCTCGAAGAGCCTGAACACCATCAAGAACGACTGGTGGCGCATCCAGGAACACATGGGCATCGAGAACATGCTGATGCTGAACGACATGACCATGAGCGATATCAAGCTCGTCGAGTTCCCCTACCCCGATGACTGGTATGACGACCCCAAGATGCTGACGCCCATCAACAACCCATCCGAGACGTGGCTCCTGCGTGACCACAAGCACGACCTGGCGTTCCGTCCGCTCGAGACGGCGCTCCTGGATGGCACGGTCGACGCCATCTATACCCAGAGCAAGGTCTTCCAGCACCTCCAGGAGGCGACGGGCCAGATCAAGATGATCGAGGACCTGACCCGATACCCGGACTGGACCGTGCAGGTCGCCAACACTCCCGCCGTCATCACCTGCACCGATGTGATGGCCGAGGAGCACCCCGAGCTGGTCGTCGCCTACATGAAGGCCATGATCAAGGTCGGGCGCTGGGCGAACGA
The DNA here is from genome assembly GCA_016649455.1 of Gemmatimonadota bacterium. GTDB lineage: Bacteria > Gemmatimonadota > Gemmatimonadetes > Palauibacterales > Palauibacteraceae > Carthagonibacter. Next base: position 3,394 of record JAENXO010000323.1, read on the forward strand.
GCATAAGCATGCAGCCGCCGTGATTCTCGACCGGCAGACGTTCTATCGGGATGCCGAGGATACCTACGAGGGCATCAAACACGTCGACATGGTGCCGAGCCTGAGTGCGCAGAACCTGGAGTGCATCAACGTCGGTAAGGACTTCATGGTCAGCCACGACTACATCAAGAACGACTTCGATGTGGACGAGTGGGCGGCGCCGGAGTTCCTGGAGCTGGCAGCGATGGAAGTGCTCAAGGAGGAGTGGGAAAAGAGGAGCTGGAGCAAGCTCCCCGCGGGCGGGGGGCTCGAGACGGAAGGTGTTCGGCTCGGATAGCTCGAGGAATCTAATCCGGGGCCGGCGTGAGCCGGCCCCGGACCAACCACGGACTCGCGCGAA
>JAENXO010000476.1 GCA_016649455.1 Gemmatimonadota bacterium
CGAGGCTCAGAGCCGCCGCGACATCGGCATGGTCCAGCAATCCCTCCGCGTCGTGCACACCCAGCACAGCGGCGGCCAGCATGAACGTCGTCCCGTTGGTCAGCGCGAGACCCTCCTTGGGACCGGGAGCGAGTCTGGGAATACCCGCCGCCTCCATCGCTTCGGCACCCGACATCAGCCGGCCGTCGAACCACGCCCTGCCGCTCCAGTCTTCCCGCTCAGATCCATCCGGCTCACGGGTCATCACTACGGAGATATGAGCCAGTGGAGCCAGGTCGCCACTCGCACCCAGTGATCCCTTCGACGGGACGAACGGGGTGACACCCCGGTTCAGCATCCGGATCTGCGTCTCCACCAGCTCGGGACGGACGCCCGACAGCCCTCGCGCCAGCGTGCTCGCGCGAATCGCCATCATCGCCCGGACGATCTCGACCGGCAGCGGTGCTCCCATACCGGCGCAACAGTTGAGAATCAGGTTACGAGACAGGCGCCCGGCATCCTCGGCCGAAATGCTCTGGTTGGCGAGCGAGCCGAATCCCGTATTCACCCCGTAGATCGTGCGCCCACCGTCGGCTACGGCAGTCTCGACCCAGGCGAGGCTCCGCGCCATCCGTTCCCTGACGCCCGGGTCGAGCGGCGCGACGTTTTCCTCGCGCCGCGCAATTGCGACGACACCCTCGATGCTCAATCCATCGCCCGTAATCGTAATCATCGCCCGTCTCGCGGTGCAGGAATGGCTACAGTGCAGAATCGCCCGGAAACCGGAGCGTTGCCGGGGATGAGAAACTACGAGCGGTCCCGGGCACGAGCCAGATACGACCACGGCATTGCGCCGGACACCGGTGACGGCCACGATATTCAGATTCGTCGGAACCCGAACGGCACGCACAACGCAAGAGGACAGCATGCAGCAAATCGGACCGGTCATCTCGAGTTACGGCATAGAGAATCACGGCATCCTTGGCGCGAGTATCGTGCGGTGGAATTACGGGACGCCCGCCCTGTACGAGCACGCGATCCGGGCGAATGAGGCACTTCTCGCCGCTGGCCCGCTCGTGGTGCGCACCGGTGACCACACCGGCCGGTCGCCGCTGGACAAGTTCGTGGTGGAGGAGCCGAGTTCGGAAACACACGTCTGGTGGGGCGATGTGAACCGGCCGTTCTCGTCGGAGAGGTTTGAAGATCTGCACCGCCGCATGCGCGCCTACACGCAGGGACGGGGCCTCTTCGTGCAGGACTTGTGGGCCGGGGCCGATCCCGAGTTCCGGATCCCGATCCGGGTCATAACTGAGACCGCGTGGCACAGCGTGTTCGCTCGGAACATGTTCATTCGCCCGCCGCTGGGAGTGATCGGCGACCACGAGCCGCAATTCACGATCCTGCAGCTCCCGGGCTTCCACGCCGAACCCACCATCGACGGTACGAATTCGACGGTGTTCATCATTGTCGACCTTGGTCGACGGCTGGTGCTCATCGGGGGGACGAGCTACGCCGGTGAGATCAAGAAGTCCATTTTCACGGTTATGAATTATCTGCTTCCGCTGTCCGACGTGTTGCCGATGCACTGCTCGGCCAACGTGGGTCCGGAAGGGGATTCGGCAGTGTTCTTCGGCCTGTCGGGCACCGGCAAGACGACCCTTTCCGCAGATCCCGACCGAACGTTGATCGGAGATGACGAGCACGGGTGGAGCGATCACGGCGTATTCAACTTCGAGGGTGGTTGCTACGCCAAGGTAATCAGGTTGTCCGAGGCGGCCGAGCCGGAGATCTACGCCACGACGCGTCGATTTGGCACGGTGCTCGAAAACGTGATGATCGACCCGGATACGCGGCAACTCGACCTCGATGACGACTCGCTGACCGAGAACACGCGGGCCGCCTACCCGATCGAGATGATTCCGAATGCCTCCGCGACCGGGATGGCCGGACATCCAGAGAACATCATCATGCTGACCGCGGATGCGTTCGGCGTGTTGCCACCAGTCTCCAGGATGACGCCGGAGCAGGCGATGTATCACTTCCTGTCGGGATACACCGCGAAGCTCGCCGGCACCGAAAAGGGACTTGGCAGCGAACCGCAGGCCACGTTCAGCGCCTGCTTCGGGGCCCCGTTCATGGTGATGCACCCGTCTGTGTACGCGGAGATGCTAGGCCGGAAGATCGCGAAGCACGAAGTGAATTGCTGGCTCGTGAACACCGGGTGGAGCGGCGGCCCCTTCGGCGTCGGCGAGCGGATGAAGATCGGCTATACCCGGGCCATGGTCACCGCCGCGCTGGACGGCACGCTGGCCGAGGTTGAGACGACACCCGACCCGGTATTCGGCGTCCACGTGCCCGTAAGCTGTCCCGGCGTGCCGGCTGAGGTCCTTAATCCTCGCAACACGTGGATTGACAAGGAGGCGTACGATAGCGCGGCACAGGA
>JAENXO010000599.1 GCA_016649455.1 Gemmatimonadota bacterium
GCTGCGCCAGAGAATTCCCGGGGTTCGGCTTGCCGGGCTCGGTGGAAGCGAGATGGCGGAGGCCGGCGTCGAGTTGCTTGCCGGGCTGGATCGGCTGGCGATTCTCGGCTTCGCAGAGGTAGTTCGGCATCTGCCGGACATCCTGCGCCTGAGGAAGGAAGTCCGGAAGTTCATCCTGGACGAGAACATCGATCTCCTGGTTCCGATCGACTATCCCGGCTTCAATCTCCCGCTTGCGGAGTGGACCCATCGGCGGGGGATTCCAGTTGTCTACTACATCGCGCCTCAGGTCTGGGCGTGGCACGAGTCCCGCGCCCGCCGATTGGCCCGGATCTCGAACGAGGTGTGCGTCGTTCTGCCGTTCGAGCAGCAGTTTCTCGAAGCCTACGGAACGAATGTCCGATTCGTAGGCCACCCGTTGCTCGATCGAACGAGTTCGGCGGACGCCGCACCCGGTGCGTTGGAAGAAGCCGGCGCAACGCCGATCCTCGGATTGTTTCCCGGGTCGCGCGAACAGGAAGTACGACGAATGCTGCCCGCTTTTCTCGACGCCGCGGCCCGGCTCGCGTCGACGACTCCGGGGCTGGGGATTCGGGTTGCTCGCTCGGCGGATCTTCCGGCATCGCTGTTCGAGTCCTGTCCGGAGGGGTCCGTTTCGACGCCGGAAATCGTTGCGTCCGAAGCGACTGCGGCGATTACCAAGTCAGGAACAATCACTCTTCAGCTCGCCCTGGCCGGTGTGCCAATGGTAGTCGGATACCGGGTCAACTCCCTTACGGCCGCAATCGCGCGCCGGCTGATCCGGGTCAAGCACATCGCGCTCGTGAACCTGGTGGCGGACCGGGGCGTCGTGCCCGAGCGAATCCAGGCTGAAATGACCGGCGAAGCGCTGGCGGCGGCGGTGGCGCCGCTGCTCGATTTCGGCTCGGAGGAACGGGCATCAGTGCTTGCCGGCCTGACTGAGGTCGGATCACTGCTCGGCGAACCCGGTGCGGCTGACCGCGTCGCGGACTCATGTGTACGGGCGTTGCAGGATCGAACGGCCCGATGAGGAACTGGACGTCAGGTTCGGCGGTCTTGGTCGGTCCGCCGGTCTTGAGGGCGCTGGCTCGCTCGTGGCGCTTCACCGAAGTGAATCCGGCGGACGGCAGTCGCGGACCTCTCGGACCTCCGGTTCGTCGCGTGGTCCAGGAATTGTACGCTCTGTGGCACCAGCAACTCCTGATGCTGACGTTGCGGCATCGGGATCAGGACACTGCCGTGATGATCTCCCGCAGCAGAGATGGCGACGTCGCCTCTCGCATCGTCGAGCGTCTCGGCTTTCGCATCGTCCGGGGATCCAGTTCCAGAGGCGGCGCCGTGGGACTGCGCGAGATGATCGAGGCGGCAGGGGAAGGACACCCACTGGCCCTGACGGTTGACGGACCCAGAGGGCCTGCCCGCAAGTGTAAGCCAGGCGCGGTCCTGATCGCGACTCGAGCGGATGTGCCGATCATTCCGACGGTAGCGATCCCGGTCCGGGCGAGAGCTCTGAACAGCTGGGATCGGTTCCTTTTGCCAGCGCCCGGGTCGAAGATTTTCATCTCCTACGGAGAGCCGATCCGGATCCGAACTGATGGGTCTGCCGAAGATCTCGCCATGTGGCAACGGCGAGTAGAGGCTGAATTGGAGCGCCTGGTCAGAGTGTGCGAAGCTGCTGCCGGTACCTCGTGGCCCAGGATGCGGGACCGGTGAGCGATCTCGCCCGGCGGGGGACCGGGACATCTGGAATCGAAGCCCGGGTGCGGAAAGCGTGGA